>NZ_JBQOUX010000113.1:0-26187 GCF_052216785.1 Streptomyces sp. JW3
CCCCGAAGAAGTCGAGAACATCATCCTCGCCCACCCCGCCGTCCACGACGTCTCCGTGGTGTCCGTGCCCGACGAGTTCCTCGGCGAGCGGACCCTGGCCTATGTGATCCCGCGCGAGGGTGCCGGACCGCTGAAGGCCGCGCACATCAGGGCCTTCGTCCGCGAGCGCGGCATCGCCGCCTACAAGGTCCCCGACCTCGTCGAGTTCGTCGACGCCTTCCCCCGGACCGGCGTCGGCAAGGTCAGCAAGAGCGGTCTGCGGTCCGCTGCGGATCGGCCATGAGGGAACCTCAACTCGCTTACTCGGATGGGATGTTGAGTCCGTACACACCTTCCCCCGTTCACGAAAGTTAGGCTAGCCTAACTTCTCGTTCGGGGCCGTGCCGCCCTCCGCGAGATCAGCGAGGAGAGTCCCATGACCACCGCCGAATCGCCGGACGTCGTCGTGGTCGGCGGCGGCCCCGGTGGCTCCACCACGGCCGCCCTGATCGCGATGGCCGGGCACCGCGTGCTGCTGCTGGAGAAGGAGTCCTTCCCCCGCCACCAGATCGGCGAGTCGCTGCTGCCCGCGACGATCCACGGCATCTGCCGGTTCCTCGGTGTGCACGAGGAGATCGAGCGGGCCGGGTTCATGCCCAAGCGCGGCGGCACCTTCCGCTGGGGCGCCAACCCGGAGCCCTGGAACTTCCTGTTCGCCTACTCGCCCCTGATGTCCGGGCCCACCTCCACGGCCTACCAGGTCGAGCGGATGAAGTTCGACCAGATCCTGCTCGACAACGCCCGCCGGGTCGGCGTCGACGTCCGCGAACAGTGCACCGCCGTGGCCACCTCGACCGAGGGCGACCGGGTGACCGGCCTGCGCTGGACGGACGCGGACGGCCGACTCCACGAGACCGGTACCCGGTTCGTCGTCGACGCCTCCGGCAGCAACAGCAGACTCGCCCGCACGGTAGGCAGGCGCGACTACTCCGACTTCTTCCGCAACGTCGCCCTCTACGGCTACTACCAGGGCGGCAAGCGGCTCCCCGCGCCGGACTCCGGCAACATCCTGTGCTGCGCCTGGGACGACGGCTGGTTCTGGTACATCCCGCTCAGCGACACCCTCACCAGCGTCGGCGCCGTCGTCAACCGCTCCCAGGCCGGCCTGCTGGCGGGCGACCCGGAGGCCGCGCTGGCCGGGTTCATCGAGCGCGCCCCCATGATCAAGGACTATCTGGCCGACGCCACCCGGGTCACCGAGGGACCGTACGGCGAACTGCGCGTCCGCAAGGACTACTCGTACGCCATGGAGCGCTTCTGGCAGCCCGGGATGGTGCTGGTCGGCGACGCGGCCTGCTTCGTCGACCCGGTCTTCTCCACCGGCGTCCACCTCGCCACCTACGGCGGCCTGCTCGCCGCCCGCTCGGTCAACAGCGCGCTGTCGGGCGACCTCGACGAGGAGCGCGCCTTCGGTGAGTTCGAGCGCCGCTACCGCCGCGAGTACGGGGTGTTCTACGAGTTCCTGCTCGCCTTCTACGACATGCAGCAGGGCGAGGACTCCTACTTCTGGCAGGCCCGCAAGGTCTCCCGGGCCGAGGCCACCGATCTGCGCGCCTTCGTGGAACTGGTCGGCGGGGTCTCCGCGGTCGGCTCCGGCGAGTCGGCGCTGATGGACGTGGCGGCGCTGCGCGAGCGCTTCGGCGCCTCGTCGCGGGAGCTGGCGGACGCCGTCGACCGGACCGGACCCGCGCGCACCGAGAGCGGCGAGCGGATGGGCGAGCTGTTCGGCACGGAGGTCGTGACGGACGTGATGCGGGGCATGAACGAGATCCAGGCGCGGGCCACGCTCGGCGGCGCGACGAGCCTGGAGCGTCCCCTGTTCCCCGGCGGCCTGGTCACCTCGGAGGACGGACTCGGCTGGGCCGCGCCCTGACGGCACGTCAACCACGCGTGAGAAACAGCGCGTTGCGCCCTCTTGCCAGACACCCGACCGGTTAGGTTAGCCTTACTTTGCTTTCGGCACCGGACGTCTTGATCGATGGCATGCGCCCGCGCACCGGAGTAAAGGATTCGCCAACGTGTCCGTATCCGCACTGCTGCGTCCCACCCCGGAGTACCGCTCCGCCGATCTGCTGGCGGCCTATCTGACCGGCTCCTTCTACTTCTCCTCGGCGCGCGGCACGCTGCTCGCCGACGGGGTGCGGGCCCGGGTCCGCTCGACCGGCGGCGCCTGGGCGCCGGCCGCGGCCGAGGCGCTGGCGGCGGCCGCCCTGGCCGGCCTGGCCGATCCCGTGGTCGTCGGGGCGGTCGGGTTCCGGCCGGAGGCGGAGGCCGGTCTGCTGGTGCCCGCCGTGGTACGGCGGGCGGACGCCCCCACCGGGCCCCGCGCCCAGGTCCCGGAGCCCGGCACCGGCTGGCGGGTCCGCCGCCGCCCCGGCCCCGCGGCCTACACCGATGCCGTCCGCCGGGCGCTGGAGCTGATCGACGGTGCCGAACTGCGCAAGGTGGTGCTGGCCCGGTGCCTGGAGCTGACCGCCGCCGCCCCGGTCCGGGTGCCCGCGCTGCTGGCCCGGCTGGTGCGCACCGACCCGGCCGCCTACGCCTTCGCCGCCGATGTCACCGCGCCCGGCGACCCGGCCCCGCGCACCCTGGTGGGCGCCAGTCCCGAACTGCTGGTGTCCCGGCACGGCGCGACCGTGGTCGCCAACCCGCTGGCCGGGTCGGCGCCCCGCTCGGGCGACGACGCCGTCGACCGGGAGCGGATCGCGCGGCTCCGGTCCTCCGTCAAGGACCTCGGCGAACACGCCTACACGGCCGGGCGGGTGGCCGAGGTGCTCGGCGACCGCTGCGCCCGCCTCGACGTACCGGAGGCGCCCGAGGTGATCGGCACGCCCACCATGTGGCATCTGTCGACCCGGATCACCGGGCGGCTGCGCGACCCGGCGGACCCGGCCTGCTCGGCCCTCGGCCTGGCGGAGGCGCTGCATCCGACCCCGGCGGTCTGCGGCGTTCCCACCGCCGCCGCCCGCGCGGCCATCGCGGACCTCGAATCCGAGGACCGCGGCTACTACGCGGGGATGGTCGGCTGGAGCGGCCAGGGCGGCGACGGCGAGTGGGCCGTGACCATCCGCAGCGCGGAGGTGTGCGACCGGACGGTCCGGCTGTTCGCCGGCGCCGGCATCGTCGCGGGTTCCGACCCCGACGCCGAACTGGCCGAGACCGCCGCGAAGTTCCGCACCCTGCTGCGCGCCCTCGGACTGGAGGACGTGGCGTGACCACCACCCCGTCCGCCCCCGGGGCGACGACCACCGCATCCGACGCGCCGGCCGGGTGGCCGGCGCCCCTCTCCACAGGAGCCGGCCGATGAACCAGACCCTGTCACCCGACCGCATCCGCGCGGACGTCGCGGAACTGCTCGGCTGCGCGCCCGACGACCTCGCGCCCGACGAGAACCTGCGGGACCTCGGCCTGGACTCGGTGCGGCTGATGACCCTGGTCGAGCGCTGGCGGGCCGGCGGGGCGGCCGGACTGGAACTTCCCGACCTGGCCGAGCGGCCCGAACTGGCGCACTGGACGGCGCTGCTGACCGGCGGCGGCCAGTGACCCGGACCGGCGCCGGGCACCTGGACCGGATCGCCGAGGTCCGGGCGGGCCGCCGGCCGGCGAAGGTGCGCTACCCGATCCGGGTCCGCGAGACCCGGGTGGTGCGGGTCACCGAGGTGGGCGCCGGGCTGCTGCGGGTGACGCTGGGCGGGCCGGGCACCGAGGGGTTCGAGGCGCACTCGCCGATCGACCACGTACGGCTGCTCTTCCCCGATCCGGACGGCGCCCTGCGGCTGCCGGTGCCCGACGGCGACCTGCTGCGCTGGCCGCGCCCCTCGCCCACGTCACGGGAGTACACCGTGCGCCGCTACGACCCGGTGGCCGGCGAGATCGACCTCGACATCGCGCCGCACCCGGGCGGGCTGGCCGCCGGCTGGGCCGCGGCGGCCCGGCCGGGCACGGTGATCCATGTCGCCGGGCCGCCCGGCGGACTGTTCGTGCCGCCCGCCTACGACCGCTATCTGTTCGCCGGGGACATCACCGCGCTGCCCGCGATCGCGCGCTGGCTGGAGGAGCTGCCCCGGGACGCTAAGGGCTGGGCGTTCGTCGAGGTCGCCGGGCCCGCCGAGGAGATCGAACTGTCCGCGCCCGAGGGCGTCGAGGTGATCTGGCTGCACCGCGGCGACCGCCCGCCGGGCACCGGCGAGGCGCTGGCGCGGGCGGTGCCGGGCGGCGTGACCGTGCCCGACGGCGAGCGGCTGTACGCCTGGATCGCGGGCGAGGCGGGGCAGATCAAGCCGCTGCGCCGCTGGGTGCGCGAGGAACTGAAGCTGGAGCGGGACGACTTCGTCGTCACCGGCTACTGGAAACGCGGCGTCGCCGACTTCGACGACGAGGACGAGCAGCCGCCGCACGAGCACCGTCCCTCCGAGCACGACAACATCAAGGAGTAGCGCATGTCGGCATACAGATCGGCGGGCCTCGTCGGTGCCGCGGCCGCCCTGGCCCTGGCCCTGACCGGCTGCGGGTCCGGGTCGGACGACGACGCGTCGGAGCAGTCCGGGGACAAGGCCGCCACCCGGGTGTTCACCGCCGACAACGGCAAGGTGACCATCCCCGCCGACCCGAAGCGGGTGGTGGCCACCGGGTACGCGGTGCCCGCGCTGATCGAGAACGACGCGCCGCTCGTCGGGATCTCCTCGTGGCAGCGCGGGGAGGCCATGATGAGCGACGCGGACCTGGCCACGTACAAGAAGCTGACCAAGGTCGCGGGCGAGTCGGCGGCCGAGACCAACTACGAGGCCATCGCCGAGGCCGAACCCGACCTGATCGTGCTCGGGGTGCCGACGCCGGTGCTCGGCGACATCGACATGAAGCGGCTGAAGTCCATCGCCCCGGTGGTGGCGATCGGCCCGACCGTGCCCGCGCAGTGGCGGGAGGTGTCCCGCAAGCACGCCGACGCCGCCGGCGTGCTCGACGCCTACCAGGCCACCAAGGCCGCGTACGAGGCGAAGGCTGCGGAGCTGAAGAAGAAGTACCAAGGCGCCCTGGTCGGTCTGAAGTTCGGGCACGTCGGCGCCTACGGCGACACCTCCAAGGGCACCTTCCAGCGCGAGTTCGGCGACTCGTGGGGCACCAGCGTCGCCCAGGACATCGGCGCCGCCTACTACGGCAAGGTCAAGAAGGCCGGCCCCGGCTCCCAGTCGGTCAGCGAGTACCCGTCCATCGAGGAACTGTCCGACTCGCTCGGCGCGGCCGACGTCATCACCTACTCGGTCGACCCCGACGGCAGTGTCCCGGAGTCGGTGAAGTACGCCATGGAATCGAAGCTGTGGCAGAACCTGCCCGCGGTCGAGAAGCACCTGACCTTCCCGATCGCCTACACCGAGGCCGCGACCTACGGCGACGCCCTGAAGACCCTGGACGCGATCGACACCTCGTTCGCCCCGCTGCTGGACCGGTGACGTGGCCGGTTGGGGACGGGAGTCGCGGCGCACCGGCCTGCTGCTCGGCGGGCTGGTGCTGCTGGCCGTCGTCGCCGTGCTCAGCGTCGGCGTCGGCGCGCACCGGGTCGCGCCCGCCGAGGTGGTGCGCGCCCTGTTCGACTACCGGGGGACGGACGACCACGTGATCGTGCGGGACGTCCGGGCGCCGCGCGCGCTGCTGGCGGTCGCGGTGGGCGCCGCGCTGGCGGTGTCCGGCGCCCTGCTCCAGACGCTGGCCCGCAACCCGCTGGCCGAGCCCGGCATCCTCGGGGTCACCGCGGGCGCCGGCTTCGCCGTCACCGTCGGCTCGGCGCTGGGCCTGGCCGGCGCGCAGGCGGGCCAGTTGCTGTGCTCGATCGCCGGGTCGGTGCTGGCCGCGCTGCTGGTGATGGCGGTGGGGCGGCGCTCACCACTGCGCCTGGTGCTCACCGGCGTGGCGCTGACGGCGGTGCTGGGCGGCGTCTCCCTGGGTCTGCGCCTGATGCTGCCGGACGTGTTCGACGCGTACCGCTTCTGGTCGGTGGGGACGCTGGCCGGCCGCGAGCAGGCACCGCTGACCCTGCCGCTGCTGGCGATCGCGGCGGCGCTGGCCGGCGCGCTGCTGCTGGCCCGGTCGCTCGACACGCTGGCGCTGGGCGAGCAGGTGGCCCGGACGCTGGGCGCGGGCGTGGCCCGGACCCGGGCGCTGGCCCTGGTGCTGATCACCGTGCTCAGCGGGGCGGCGACGGCGGTGGCCGGGCCGGTGCTGTTCGTCGGGCTGATCGTGCCGCACCTGGTGCGCCGGCTCGCGGCGGGTTCGGTGCCCTGGCTGCTGCTGTACTCGATGGTGCTGGGCCCGGTGCTGCTGCTGGTCGCCGACATCGGGTCGCGGGTGCTGCTGCCCACCGGTGAGGTGCCGGTGGCGATCGTGACGGCGTTCTTCGGCGGCCCGGTGCTGATCTGGGCCGTCCGCCGCTACGGGGCGGGGTCGCTGTGAGCGCGGCGACGGCGCGGCTCGCCCTCGCGGTGCGCTCCTCGCGCCGTACCGTCCTGGTCTGCGCGGTGCTGGTCGCCCTGATGCTGGGGCTGGGGCTGCTCGGGCTGTGCTACGGCGCCTCCTGGGCCTCCCCGGGCGAGGTGCTGGCGGTGCTCAGCGGGGCGGAGCGCTCCGTGGTGATCTCCGAGTGGCGGTTGCCGCGGGTGGCGGCGGGGATGGTGTTCGGGGCGGCGCTCGGGGTGTCCGGCGCGCTCTTCCAGAACCTGACCCGCAATCCGCTCGGCAGCCCGGACGTGATCGGGCTCGACGCGGGCGCCTACACCGGGGCGCTGTTCGCCCTGACCGTGCTGTCCGGCACGTCGGCGCAACTGGCCGGGGCCTCGCTGCTGGGCGCGCTGATCGTGTCGGCCGTGGTCTACCTGCTCTCGGCCGACCGGGGTTTCTCCGGGCTGCGGCTGGTGGTGATCGGCATCGCCGTCAACGCGATGGTGACCGCGCTGAACTCGTGGATCGTGCTGCGCGCCGATCTGGAGGTGGCGATCGCCGCGGTCGGCTGGAGCGCCGGTTCGCTCAACGGCGTGGACTGGGCCGACCTGCGCATCCCGTTCGCGGTGATCGCCGTGCTGCTCGCCCTGGTGGCCGTACGGACCCGGGCCGTGCACCAGACCACGCTGGGTGACGCGCTGGCGGTGACCACCGGGGTGGGGCTCGGCCGGCTGCGGCTGCTGATGGTGCTGGTCGGTGTCGGCTGCACGGCGACGGTGACCTCGGTGGCCGGACCGGTCGCGTTCTTCGCGCTGACCGCCCCGCAGATCGGCCGCCGGCTCACCGGCGCGCCCGGCATCCCGCTGCTGCCGGCCGCGCTGACCGGGGCCGTCCTGCTCCAGGGCGCCGACCTGGTCGCCCAGGCGCTGCTGGCGCCGGTCGCGCTGCCGGTCGGCGTGGTGAGCACCGCGATCGGCGGCTGCTATCTGATCTGGCTGCTGACCAAGGAGGTGGGGCGGGCGTGAGCACACCGGAACCCCCAGGAACAGACGCGACCGGGCGCCCCACCACCGCCGAGCGAGGAGAAGGAGCGGGCGCGAGCACACCAGAACCCCCAGGAACAGACGCGACCGGGCGCCCCACCACCGCCGAGCGAGGAGAAGGAGCGGGCGCGAGCACACCAGAACCCCCAGGAACAGACGCGACCGGGCGCCCCGCCGCCGCTGCGCGAGGAGGAGGGGCCGGCGTGAGCACACGCAAGCCACGGGACCCGCGCCCGGCGGCCCGGCTGACCGCGCGCGACCTCACCCTGCGCTACGGCGACCGCGTGGTGTCCACCCGGCTCACCCTGGACCTCCCCGACGGGGCGTTCACCGCGATCGTGGGCCCGAACGCCTGCGGCAAGTCCACCCTGCTGCGGGCGTTCGTCCGGCTGCTGCGCCCCGACGCGGGACAGGTGGCGTTCGACGGGCGCGAGGTCGGCGGCTACCCGTCCAAGGCGCTGGCCAAGCAGCTCGCCTTCCTGCCGCAGGACCCGCTGGCCCCCGACGACATCAAGGTCCGTCAGCTGGTGGCCCGGGGCCGCTTCCCGCACCAGTCGCTGCTGACGGTGTGGTCGGCGGGCGAGGAGGCGGCGGTGGACGAGGCGATGGCCGCCGCGGGTGTCCTGGACCTGGCCGGCCGGCCCGTCCAGGAACTCTCCGGCGGCCAGCGGCAACGGGTGTGGATCGCGATGGTGCTCGCCCAGCGGACGCCGTATCTGCTGCTGGACGAGCCGACCTCCTTCCTGGACATCACGCACCAGTACCAACTGCTCGGGCTGCTGTCCCGGCTGCGCGACCAGGGCCGCACGGTCGTCGCCGTGCTGCACGACATCAACCAGGCGTGCCGGTTCGCCGACCACCTGGTGGCCATGCGGGACGGCCGGGTGGCCGCCGAGGGAAAACCGGCGGACATCGTGGACGCCGCGCTGGTCAAGGACGTGTTCGACCTGCCCAGCGTCATCGTCCCCGACCCGGTGACCGGCACTCCGATGGTCGTCCCCACGCTGCAAGGAGAGTGAGTTGAACGCCGCACGCCTCCCCTCGGACCGGCACCTCCCGCTGACCGGCGCCCAGCGCGGGATCTGGCACGCGCAGCGCCTGGAACCGGACTCGCCGTACTACGTGGTCGGCGACGTGGTGGAGATCCGCGGCGCCGGGCCGGTCGACGCCGGGGCGCTGGCCCAGGCCGTCCGGGCGGTCAACGAGGAGGCGGAGAGCCTGCGACTGCGGGTCTTCAACACCCCGGCGGGCCCCCGGCAGACGGTCGACGACACGCCGGTCGAGCCGCCCCGGGTGATCGACCTGAGCGGCGTGGCCGACCCGACGGCCGCGGCGCGGGAGCTGGTCGAGGCCGAGCGGGCCCGGGCCGCCGACCTGTGCCGGCAGATGGTGGACCGGCCGCTGTACGCGCCGGTCGTCATCCGGCTGTCGGAGCGTGAGGTCTGGTACACGCAGATGGGCCACCACCTGGTCATCGACGGCTACAGCGGGGCGATGCTGGCCCGCCGTACCGCCGCCCACTACACCGCCCTGGTGCGCGGCGCCGAACCGCCGAAGCCCGCCTTCGGCACGATGGCGGGCCTGGTCGCCGCCGACCGGGCCTACCGGGACAGCGACCGGGCCGCGGCGGACCGCGCCTACTGGGTGGACCGCTTCACCCCGCTGCCCGACCTCGGTGACACCCGGGCCGCCGCCGGAGGGCCGGGACCCGCCCTGACCGCCCGCGCGGTGCTCACGCCCGAGGAGACGGCCCGGCTGCGGGCCCGCGCCGACCGGGCGGGCGTCACCTGGGGCGAGGCGCTGATCGCCTGCTACGCCGCCTTCCTGCACCGGATGCTGGGCCGCGCCGACGTGGTGTTCGCGCTGCCGCTGATGTGCCGGACCGAATCGGTGGAGCTGCGCACCCCGGCGATGGCGGTCAACGTACTGCCGCTGCGGGTGACCGTGCACGGCGCGGACGACTTCGGGGAGCTGACCCGGCGGGTCGCCGCCGTGCTCCGGGAGACCCGCGCCCACCAGCGCTACCGGGGCGAGGACCTGCCCCGCGACCTCGGCGTGCCGGGCGCGGGCGCGCTGCTGCACGGGCGCGGCATCAACCTCAAGGCGTTCGACCTGGCGCTGGACTTCGCCGGCGCGAAGGGCGTGATGCGCAACGTGGCCGGCGGCCCGCCCGAGGACATGGGCCTGACCGTGCTGCCCGCCCCCGACGGGGGGCTGAACCTCGGCTTCGAGGTGGACGCCCGCGGCACCGACCAGGCCGCGGTCGACGGCAAACTGACGGCGCTGCGGGCCCTGCTGGACGGGCTGCTGGCCGGGCTGCCGGTGGGCCGGATCCCGCTGGCCGGTGCCGGCGGCCCGCCGGCCGGGTGGACGCCCGAGGCGCTGGAGGGGGTGCCGCTCGCGGTGCCGGACGCGTTCGACGCGATGGTCGCCGCCGCCCCGGACCGCACCGCCCTGGTGTGCGGCGCGGACCGGCTGACAGCGGCCGAACTGGCCGGACAGGTACACCGGTTGGCCCGTGCGCTGCGGGCCCGTGGCATCGGTCCCGACGACGTCGTGGCCCTGGCGCTGCCCCGGTCGGCCGCCCTGCTGACCGCCCTGCTGGCGGTGCTGGACGCGGGCGCCGCCGTCCTGCCGCTGGACGTCGCCCATCCGCCCGAGCGACTGCGCGCGCTGCTCGACGACGCCCGCCCGGCGCTGGTGCTGACGGCGGGCGCGGTCGACGGGCTGCCGTGGGAGGTCCTGCGCGCGGCGGCCGCAGCGCAGCCCGCGACCCCCCTGTCGGCGGACGAACTGGCCGCCCCCCGCCACCCCGACCACCTCGCCTACGTCATCCACACCTCCGGGTCGACCGGCCGCCCCAAGGGCGTGCTCGGCCGGGCCGGCGCGCTGGCCGCGCTGCTGCACCACCAGCGGCACACGGTCGTCGCCGAGGCCGAGCGGACCGCGGGGCGGCGGCTGCGCGTCGCGCACACCTACTCGTTCGCCTTCGACTCCGCCTTCGACCACCTGGTGTGGCTGCTGTGCGGCCACGAACTCCACCTCTACGACGCCGAGACCGCCCGGGACGCCGACGCCCTGCTCGCCGCGTACGCCCGCGACCGCGTCGACGTCGTGGACACCACCCCGTCGATGGCGGCCCCGCTGATCGAGGGCGGCCTGCTCGAGCTGCGCCCGACGCTGCTCGTCCTCGGCGGCGAGGCGACCGGGCCCGCGCTGTGGCGGCGGATCGCCGCCTCCGGGATCACCGCCCGCAACATGTACGGGCCCACCGAGGCGACCGTCGACAGCACCACCGCGCCCGTCACCGGCGACGAGCCGACCATCGGCCACCCCCTGGCCGGCACCCGCGCCTATGTCCTGGACCACGCCCTGCACCCGGTGCCGCACGGCACGGTGGGCGAGCTGTACCTCGCGGGCCCGCACCTGGCCCGCGGCTACCTCGGCCGGCCCGGCGCGAGTGCCGAGCGGTTCGTCGCGGACCCCTGCGGCCCGCCCGGGGCACGGATGTACCGCACCGGCGACCTGGCCCGCTGGGTGCCCGGCCGGGGTCTGCTGTACCTGGGGCGGGCGGATGGGCAGGTCAAGATCCGCGGGCACCGGGTGGAGACCGGCGAGGTGGAGGCCGCGCTGGCCGGGCTGCCCGGCGTCACCGCCGCCGCGGCGGCCGTCCGGTCGTCCCGGCTGGTCGGATACGTCGTGTCCGCCTCGGCCGGGCCCGACGAGGTGCGCGCCCGCCTGGCCGAACGGCTGCCCGACCACCTGGTGCCCGCCGCCGTGGTGGTGCTGGACGCGCTGCCGCTCACCCCCAACGGCAAGCTGGACCGGGCCGCGCTGCCCGCGCCCGCGCTCGCGGTGGCCGGTGGCGGACGGGCGGCGGGCACCGAACGGGAGCGGCTGCTGTGCGCGGCGGTCGCCGAGGTGTTCGAGGTGGACCGGGTCGGCGTGGACGACGACTTCTTCGCGCTCGGCGGGGACAGCATCACCGCGATCACGGTGAGCAGCCGGCTGCGTGCCAAGGGCCTGGAGCTGCGGCCCCGGGACCTGCTGGCGCGCCGCAGCTTCGCCGCCCTGGCCGCCTTGGCCACGCCGGTCGCGGACACCGCCCCACCGGCCGACGACCCGACCGGCCCGGTGCCCGCGCCGCCCGTGGTGCGCACCCTGCTGGACGCCCACCCGGATGTGTCCGTCGTCGCGGGCTACGCCCAGTGGACCGCCCTGCGGATCGGGGAACTCGCCCTCGCCGACCTGGCGACGGGGGTACGGGCGGTACTCGGCCGGCACGACGCGCTGCGACTGCGCGTCGGGCGCGACGGGGAGCTGACGGTGCTCCCCGAGGGCGCGGTCCCGGCCGTCGTCCGCGAGGTCCACGGAACGGACGCGGACGCGGCGGCGGTGGCCCGGCGGCTGGCGGCCGAACTCGACCCCGGCTCCGGCGACCTGCTGCGCGCGGCCCTGGTCCGCACCCCGGACGCGGAACCCGACCTGCTGGTGCTGGCCGTGCACCACCTCGCGATGGACGGCGTGTCCTGGCGGATCCTGCTGCCCGACCTGCACACCGCCTGCGCGGGCGGCGCCCTGCCCCGGACCGGCGCGTCCTGGCGACGGCACGCCACGCTCCTCGCCGAGCAGGGCACCTCCGGCGCGCGCCGGGCCGAACTCGCCCACTGGAGGGCCGCGCTGGAGTCCGCGACCCGGCTGGGCGCCCGCCCGCTGGACCCGGCGCGGGACACGGTGGCCACCGCCCACCGGTCGCTCACCATCGCCTCGCCGGACGTCACCGAGGCCCTGCTGACCACCCTGCCCGCCGCCTACCGGGCGGGCGTCGACGAGGTGCTGCTCGCCGCGCTCGTCCTCACCCTGCGGGAGTGGGACACCGCCCGGACCGGTGCCGCGGTGACCGTGACACTGGAGGGGCACGGCCGCGAGCACCTCGACCTGTCCGGCACGGTCGGCTGGTTCACCGCCGAGTACCCGGTGCGGGTCCCGGCCGCCGGTGAGGTGGGGGACGTGCTGCGCGCGGCGAAGGAGGCCAAGCGGGCCGTGCCCGGCGCGGGCCTCGGCTACGGCGTGCTGCGCCACCTGGACCCGGACACCTCCGGCGCGCTGACCGCCGTACCGCCGCCGGACGTGCTGCTGAACTACCTGGGCCGGTTCGCGCCGCTGTCCGGCACGGGGTGGCGGCTGCCGGAGCGGGACGCGTTCTCGGTGCTCGAACCCGGCGGCAAGGCGCTGGAACAGGTGCTGGCGCTCAACTGCTTCGTGCACGAGGAGGGCGCGCCCCGGCTCGCCGTGGAGTGGACGGCGGCGCGGGGGGTGGTCGGCCCCGACGCGCTGACCGCGCTCCAGAAGTGCTGGTCGCAGGCGCTGGACGCGCTGGCCGGACACGCGCTGGACGCGGTCGGCGGACTCACCCCCTCCGATCTCCCGCTGGTCGCCCTCGACCAGGACGCCGTGCACGCCCTGGAGCGGGCCGGCCGGATCGACGACGTCTGGCCCGCCACCCCGCTCCAGGTCGGCCTGTCCTTCCACACCCTGCTGCGCGACGAACGGGACCCGGCCGCCGACGTGTACGTCGTGCAGGCGGTCACCACCCTCGACGGCGTACTGGACCCGGACCGCATGGCCGAGGCGGCGCGCGAGCTGCTGCGCCGCCACCCGGCGCTCCGCGTCCACCTGGCGCAGGCCGGGGACGAGGTGGTGCAGGTGGTGCCCGCCGAGGTGGCGCTCCAGTGGCGGCGGGACGACCGGTTCGCGGCCGCCGCCCGCGCGGACCTGGAGCGGCCGTTCGACCCGGCCCGGCCGCCGCTGATCCGCTTCCTGCTGTCCCGCACCGGCCCCACCGAGCACAAGCTCGTCCTCACCAACCACCACGCGCTGCTGGACGGCTGGTCCATGCCGCTGGTCGGCCGGGCCCTGCTGGGCATCTACGCCGAGCTGGGCGGCGGCCCGGCGGTACCGGCCGCCCCCGACACCGCGGAGTACTTCCGCTGGCTGGCCGGGCGGGACCGGCGGGCGTCGCTGGCCGCGTGGCGGGCGGCGCTGGCCGGCGTCGACGGCGCGACCCGGCTGGCGCCGGCGAGTGCCGGGACGGGGGTCGAGCGGCCGGAACGGGTGGCGGTGGAGCTGGGCCGGGAGTTCAGCGACCGGCTGCGGGCCTTCGCCCGGGACCGGGGCGTCACCCTGACCACCGTGCTCCAGACGGCCTGGGGCCTGCTGCTCGGCCGGCTCACCGGGCGCCGCGACGTGGTGTTCGGCTGCCCGGTCTCCGGCCGGCCGGCCGAGGTCGCCGGCGTGGAGTCGATGATCGGCCAACTCGGCACGACGATCCCGGTGCGGGTCCGCCACACCCAGGACGAGACGGCGGCGCGGCTGCTGGAGCGGGTGCACGCCGAGAGCGTCGCGCTCGCCGACCACCACTACGTCGGACTGCCGGAGATCCAGCGGGCGGCGGGCGTCGGCGAACTGTTCGACACCATGCTGGTGATGGAGAACTTCCCGCTCTCCAGCCGCGACCGCACCCCGCTCGCCCCCGGCCTCGACCTGGCCGGCGTCGACATCACCGACGCCACCCACTACGCACTGACCGTCATCGTGCTCCCCGGCGACGCCATCACCCTCGGCCTCGGCTACCAGCCGCGCGCCTTCCCGGAGGCGGCGGTACGGGACTACGGCCGCTGGCTGCGCCATCTGCTGCGGGAGCTCGTCGACGCCCCCGACCGGCCCGCGCTCGCGCTGCCCCTGCTCGATGCCGCCGAGCGGGAGCGGATGCTGCGCACCGGTACCGAGGTGGTCCCGGCGCGCCGGCGCGGGCCGTGGCTGGCCGAGTTCGCCGCGTGGGTGCGCCGCACGCCCGACGCCGAGGCGCTGGTCTGCCGCGACCGGAGCCTCAGCTACGCCGAGCTGGACCGGGCGGCCAACCGGCTGGCGCACGCGCTGATCCGGCTCGGGGTACGGCCGCAGGACCCGGTGGCGGTACTGCTGGGCCGGGACCTGGAGATGACGGTGGCGCTGTTCGGCGTGGTCAAGGCGGGCGCGGTGTACGTGCCGCTGGACCCGGACCATCCCCAGGGCCGGCTGGCGTTCATGCTGGCCGACCTCGGGCCGGCCGCCGCCGTGACCACCGGCGCCGAACTGCCCGCCGCGCGGGACGTCCCGGTGCTGCGCCTGGACGACCCCGCGGCGCTGGCCGGCCTGCCCGCCACCGACCCCGCCGAGGCCCGCGCCCGGCTCACCGAGGACGCGCTCGCCTACGTCATCTACACCTCCGGCACCACCGGACGCCCCAAGGGCGTCGGCGTGACCCACCGCGGTGTGCCCGACCTGATCGCGCTCCAGGAGGAGGTCGTCGGCGTCACCGAGCACGACCGCTATCTGCACTTCGCCTCGACCGGCTTCGACGTGGCGTTCTGGCAGACGATGGTGCCGCTGCTGTCCGGCGGCACCTCGGTGATCGCGCCGGAGGAGGTCCGGGTCCCCGGTGACGAACTCCTCGACTACATCGTCGAACACCGGGTGACCGGCGTGAACCTGCTGCCGTCCTTCCTCGCCGCGATGCCCGACGACCGCACCGTCGACCCGGACGTGTTCTTCGTCGTCGGCGCCGAACGCCTCGACCCCGAACTGGCCCACCGGTGGGGCAGGGGCCGCCGGGCGCTCTTCAACGCCTACGGTCCCACCGAGGTCACCATCAACTCCGTGACCTGGCGCTACGACCCGGACGACGGCGGCCCACTGCCGATCGGCCGCCCCGATCCGAACGTCCGCGCCTACGTCCTGGACGGCGGCCTCCAGCCGGTCGGCGCCGGTGTGACGGGTGAGCTGTACCTCGCCGGGCCGAGCCTGGCCCGCGGCTATCTGGGCCGGCCGGGCCTGACCGCCGCCGCGTTCACCGCCGACCCGTTCGGCCCGCCGGGCACCCGGATGTACCGCACCGGCGACCTGGTGCGGTGGCGGCCCGACGGACAGCTCGTCTTCCTCGGCCGGGCCGACCACCAGGTCAAGATCCGCGGCTTCCGGGTGGAGCTGGGCGAGATCGAGTCCGTGCTGACCGGCCATCAGGACGTACGGGCCAGCGCGGTGACCGTCCGCGACGGCGGGCTCGTCGGTTACGTCATCCCGGTCGACGGCGCCGAGTGGGACCCGGCGGACCTGCGCGGGTACCTGGCCGGGCGGCTGCCCGAGCACATGGTGCCGACCGCGCTGGTACCGCTGGACCGGCTGCCGCTGGGCCCGGGCGGGAAGCTGGACGCGGCCGCGCTGCCCGCGCCCGAGCGGACGGCGGGCGGGCGCCGGGAGGCGGCCACCGAGGCCGAGGCGGTGCTGCTCGGCGTGTTCCGAGACCTCCTCGGCGACGACGGCATCGGCCCCGACGACGACTTCTTCGCCCTCGGCGGGGACAGCATCGTCTCCCTCCAGGTGGTCTCCCGGGCCCGTCGGCAGGGGCTCGGGCTGGGCGCGCGGGACGTGTTCGAGGGGGTGACGGTGGCCGGCATCGCGGCCCGCGCCCGCGCGCTGGGCGGCGGCGACGCCCCGGCGGTGGGGGACGCGCCGCTGACCCCGGTCATGCGGGACCTGCTGCGCCGGGCCGGGACCGCCGCCGACGGGTTCTGCCAGTGGGTGGAGGTGTGCGTGCCGCCCGGCGGCGACGAGACCCGCTGGCGGTCGGTACTCGACGCCCTTCTCGCCCGCCACGACGTACTCCGCGCCCACCTGGCCGGTGACGTGCTGCGCATTCCGCCGCCCGGCGCGGTGACCGGCGCCGACGTACTGACCCGGGTACCGGCGACGGAACGGATCCGCCCGCTGGTCGACGCGTGGACCGCCGCCGTCCGCGACGCGCTGGACCCGCGGACCGGGCCGCTGCTGCGCGCGCTGTGGGTGGACGCCGGGCCGGACCGGCCGGGCCGGCTGGTCCTGGCCGCCCATCACCTGGTGGTCGACGGGGTGTCCTGGCGGGTCCTGCTCGACGACCTCCGGCACCTGCACGAGGGCGGCACACCGGCCCGGCACGGGCAGTCGTTCCTCGGCTGGGCGCGCTCGCTGCGCGAGGCCGACCGGCGGGCCGAACTCCCGCACTGGCGCCGCATGGTGCCCGGCCGGCGCCTCGCGGCCCGGCCGCTCGATCCGGCCCGGGACACCGCGTCGACCGCGCTGCACCACGAGTTCCAGCTCGCCGCCGGCCCGACCCGGGCCCTGGTCACGACGCTGCCCGCGGCCCTGCGCGGCACACCGGACGCGGTCCTGCTGACCGCGCTCGGCCGGGCCGTGCGGGCCTGGCGCGGGGCGCCGCGGGTGCTGGTCGCGCTGGAGAGCCACGGCCGCCCGCCGGGGGTCGACCTCTCGCACACCGTCGGCTGGTTCACCGCCGTCCACCCGGTGCTGCTGGACGCCGGCGACGACCCGCGGGCGGTCGCGCGGCGGCTGCGCGCCCAGGGCGACGGCCTGGGGCACGGCATCCTGACCGCGGCCGGTCTGCTGGACCCCGTCGAGCCGGAGCTGTCCTGGAACTACCTCGGCCGGTTCCCCGCCGCCCCGGCCGAGGAGACCGCCTGGCAGTCCCCGCCGGACGCGGACCCGCTCGGCTCGGGCGGCACCGGCCGGCTGCCGCTGCCGCACGCCCTGATGGTCAACGCCCTGGTCCGCGACGACCGGCTGGGCGTACGGCTGACCTGGCCGGCCGCGCTGTTCACCCGCGCCGAGATCGAGGAACTGGCCGGACACCTGCGCACCGCGCTCCTCGACCTGGCCGCCGCGCCGGAGATCGACGCGATCGGGGCGGCGGACCGCCCGGTCGCCGAGGTGCAGCCGCTCACCCCGCTCCAGGAGGTGATGCTGCGGCACTCGCGCACCGAACGCCCCGACCCCTACACCGTGCAGTCGGTGTTCTCGCTCGCCGGGCCGCTGGACGTGACCGCGCTGCGCGCCGCCGGCGCGGATCTGATGGCCCGCCACCCGAACCTGGGCGCGGTCTTCCCGGCGGACCTGGCGGTGCTCCCCGAGTCGCCGCGGCCGGACTTCCGGGTGTCGGACGGTCCGGCGGCGGACATACTCGCCGCCGACCTGGCCGAACCGTTCGACCTGGCCACCGGCCCGCTGCTGCGCCTGACCGTGATCCGCCACCACGCCGAGCGCGCCGACCTGGTCCTGACCAGCCATCACGTCCTCTCCGACGGCTGGTCGGCGCCCCGCGTGCTCGGTGAGCTGTTCGCGCTGTACACGGCCCGGCTGCGGGGCGGGACCCCGGACCTGCCCGCCCCCGTCCCCTTCGCCGACTACCTGCGCTGGCGCGCCGAGCACGAGCCCGATCCCGGCGCCTGGTCCGCCGAGCTGGCGGGCCTGCCGGAGGGCGACTACCTGGCCGGCGGCGCGGACCTCGGCCCCGCCTGGCGGGAACCGGCCCTCTTCACCTTCGACGCGGACCTGGTGACCGCCCTGACCCGGCTCGCGGCGCGGCGCGGCCTGACCCGCAACACCCTGGTGCAGGGCGCCTGGGCGGTGCTGCTCGCCCGGCGGTCCGGCCGCGCGGACGTCTGCTTCGGCGCGATGGTCGCCGGCCGGCCCCCGGAGCTGGCCGGCGTCGAGGAGATCATCGGTCTGCTGGCCAACACGGTCCCGGTCCGGGCCCGGCTGACCGGCACGCTCGCCGAGGTCCTGCACGCGCTCCAGGCGGGGCAGCGGGCGCTGGCCGAGCACCAGCACGTCGCCCTGTCCGACCTGGAACGGCTGACCGGGCGGCGCCGGCTCTTCGACAGCCTGGTGGTGTTCGAGAACTACCCGGTGGACCCGGACCGGCTGCGCTCGCCCGCCCCCGGCCTCACCCTCGTCGGCACCCGTTTCCGCGAGGCCACCCACCATCCGGTGACCCTCACCGTCATACCGGACGGCGCCACCTGGACCGGCGTACTCGCCGCCCGCGCCGGGGTGCGGGCCGACGGCCTCGCCGACGAACTCCTCTCTCTTCTGCGGCAGTTGGCCGACCACGTGGACGACGACGTCCGCACCCTCCTGGATCCCCGATGAGCCGGGACACGGCCGCCCCGGCGCCGGCCGAGCGGGTCGACGGACGGCTGTGGCGGGTCGCGTTCATCCTGGTGCTCGGTACGTTCATGGCGTCGGTGGACGCCACCATCGTCAGCGTCGGCATCGACACCCTGGCCGGCGAGTTCGGCGCCTCGGTCACCGGCATCCAGTGGGTCAGCACCGCGTATCTGCTGGCCGTCGTCACGGCGGTGCCCGCCTCGGGCTGGCTGGCCGACCGGTACGGCGGACGCCGGGTCTGGCTGGCCGGCGTCGGGGTGTTCCTGCTGGGCTCGGCGCTGTGCGCGCTGGCCTGGTCGGCGCCGAGCCTGATCGTCTTCCGGGTGCTCCAGGGGCTCGGCGGCGGACTGCTGCCGCCGACCGGTCAGGCGCTGCTGGCCCGGATCGCCGGGCCGTCCCGCACCGGACGGGTGATCAGCGTCGTAGCGGTGGTCCCGCTGCTGTCGCCGGTGCTCGGCCCGCTGGCCGGCGGGGCGCTGCTCGGCGTGGCGTCCTGGCAGTGGCTGTTCCTGGTCAACCTGCCGGTCGGGCTGGCCGCGCTGCTGCTGGCCCGCCGTCATGTCCCGGTCGTGGCACCGGCGGCGCGCCGGACGGCGTTCGACGCGCGCGGGGCGGCGCTGCTCTCCCCCGGCCTCGCCGTGCTGGTGTTCGGCCTGACGGAGGTCGCCCACGGCCACGCCGTCACCGCCGCGGTCGGCGTCTCGTCGGGCCTTGCGATGCTGGCCGGTTTCGTGGCGCACGGGCTGCGCACCCGCCGCACCCCGCTGATCGACCCCCGGCTGTTCACCCGGCCGCCGTTCGGCGCCGCCGCCCTCGCGCTGCTGGTGCTGGGCGGGTCGGTGTTCGGGGCGATGTTCCTGCTGCCGCTGTACTTCCAGACCGGCCGGGGACTGACCGCGTGGCGGGCGGGGCTGCTGCTGGCCCCGCAGGGGCTGGGCGCGGCGGCGGGAACGGTGCTGGTCAACCGTACGATCGACGCGGTCGCGCCGCGGACCCTGGTGCTCACCGGCATCGCGCTGGTGCTGGCCGGCACGGTGCCGTTCACCCAGCTGCACCACGGCCTGCCGGACGCCGCGACGGCCGGAGCGCTGGCGGTGCGCGGCGTGGGGATGGCGATGATCAGCTCCCCGGTGATGAACATCGTGTACAGCCGGATCGAACCCGACCGCGTTCCCCGCGCGGCGGCGGCCCTCAACCTGCTGAACACGGTGGGCGGTTCACTGGGCACCGCCGCGCTCGCCGTCGTCCTCCAGGCGCGGCTGTCCGCACGGCACCAGGACGTCCCGGCGGCGTTCTCCGACACGTTCTGGTGGGTGACCGCGCTCGGCGCACTGGCCGCCGCCGGGGCGACGAGACTGCCCCGCACGCGCGCCGCGGGGAAACGGCCGTGAGGCGCCGGGCGCCCGCGCCGGCGGACCTGGTCGGGGACCGGCGCCAGGGGGAGGAGGTGCGGCAGCCATCCGCTCCCGCGGACCGTCACCAGCAGGAGCGGACGCGGCAACCACCCGCCCTCACGGACCTGACCGCGGACCACCGCCCAAAGGACGTTCCGCGGCCGTCACCCGCGTCGGCCGCGAGCCGCGCCCGGTATCCGCACGGCCGGGAAGACCGCGTGCCGCGGCCGCTTCCGGCGCCGGGCCACCGCCCGGAGACGGAAACGGCGTGTCCGCTCCCGGTCCCGGCCGAGCTGGCCGCGGCGCATCCGCTGTCCCCGGCGGCGGGCCGGGCCGTCGCCGGGCAGCGGGAGGCGATCGCCGCCGTTCTGGACCGCCGTGACCCGCGGCTGCTGGTGATCGCCGGCCCCTGCTCGGTGCACGACCCCGCCGCCGCCCTGGAGTACGCGGACCTGCTCGCCGGCGCCGCGCGGCGCCTCGCCGACGACCTGGTCGTCGTCCTCCGCGCCTACCTGGAGAAACCCCGCACCGCCCTCGGCTGGACCGGGCTGCTCACCTCTCCCGCGCTGGACGGCCGCGGCGACCTGGCCACCGGGCTGCGCACCGGCCGCCGCTTCCTCACCGAGGCGGCCGCCACCGGACTGCCCCTCGCCTACGAGTTCGTCGACCCGGTGCTCGCCCCCTACCTCGCCGACACGGTGTCGTGGGCCGCCGTCGGCGCGCGGACCGTCGCCAGCCAGCCGCACCGCCACCTGGCCTCCTGGCTCCCCATGCCGGTCGGCATGAAGAACTGCGTCTCCGGCGCCCTGGACACCGCCGTCGCCGCCGTGCGGACCGCCGCCCACCCGCACACCTGCCCGGTCCTCGGCCCGGACGGCCGCCTGGCCGTCCTGCGGAGCACCGGCAACCCCGGCGCCCATCTGGTGCTGCGCGGCGGCCCGGCCCCGAACCACGACGCGGCCGGCGTCGCCCGGGCCCGCGCCGCGCTGACGGCGGCCGGCCTGCCCGCCCGCGTCGTCGTCGACGCCTCGCACGGCAACAGCGGCAAGGACCACAACCGGCAGCCGGAGGTCGTGGCCGGCCTGACCCGGCGGATCGGCGCCGGCGACCCGGTTCTGACCGGCGTCATGATCGAGTCCTATCTGTCCGACGGCCGGCAGGATCTCACCGCCGAGCCCCTCCGCCGCGACCTCAGCGTCACCGACCCGTGCCTGGGCTGGTCGCGCACCGCTCCCCTGCTGGACGCCCTGGCGCTGGCCGCCCGCCGGCGCCGTGCCGGGCACTCGCCCCATTGTGTCGTTAGGTAAGCCTTGCTTTACTCGATACCCAGTCAGCTGCCGTTCCTAGGAGGAACCTTCATGCGGGTCGTCATGTTCGGCTACCAGACCTGGGGACACCGGACGCTTCAGGCCCTCCTGGACTCCGACCACGAGGTGGTCACGGTCGTGACCCACCCCAAGAGCGAGCACGCCTACGAGAGGATCTGGAACGACTCCGTCGCCGACCTGGCCGCCGCGCACGGCGTCCCGGTGGTCATCCGTAGCCGCCCCGACGACGACGAGCTGGTCGGCCTGCTCGAGAAGGCCGACCCGGACATCATCGTGGCGAACAACTGGCGCACCTGGATCCCGCCGCGCGTCTACGCGCTGCCCCGGCACGGCACCCTCAACGTGCACGACTCGCTGCTGCCGAAGTACGCCGGCTTCTCCCCCCTCATCTGGGCGCTCCTCAACGGGGAAACGGAGGTCGGGGTGACCGCCCACATGATGGACGAGGAACTCGACGCCGGTGACATCGTCCTCCAGCGCGCCGTCCCGGTCGGGCCGGCGGACACGGCGACCGACCTGTTCCACAAGACCGTCGAGCTGATCGCCCCGGTCACCATCGGCGCACTGGACCTCATCGCCGCCGGGCAGACCGAGTTCACCCCGCAGGACCGCTCCCAGGCGTCCTTCTTCCACAAGCGCGCCGAGGACGACATCCGGATCGACTGGACCTGGCCGGCCGAGGACCTGCACCGCCTGATCCGCGCCCAGTCCGCCCCGTACCCGGCCGCGTTCACCTTCCACAAGGGCAGGCGCCTGGAGATCCTCGGCGCCTTCGTCTCCCGGGGCCGCTACGGCGGTACTCCCGGCCGCGTCTTCTACCGCGAGGGCGACGGCGTCGTGATCGTGGCCGGCGCCGACGCCCGCAGGGGCCGCAACCACGGCCTCGCCGTCACCCGGGTACGGACCGAGGACGGCCGCGAGTGCCCCGCGGCCGAGTACTTCACCACGATGGGCGGCTACCTCACCGCCCGGCCCTGACCGGCCGCCCCGCGCCGCCCCGTCGCGGGCGGCGCGGTGCCCGGTACCGTCGCCCGCTCAGGACCGCGGCGTACCGCCCATCTCCGCGGTGAACACCACCGGGTCGCTGTCGAATCCGCGCAGTGCCTCGTGGAAGCTCCACGCGCCGGAGGCGGCGTCCCGGGTGAACTCGGCGACCGTGGTCGCGGTGGCCGCGGCGACCCCGGTCAGGTCGTCGGCCAGCAACTCCTCGTAGCCCTCGGCGACCACCACTCCGGTGCCGGAGATGTCGCCGAACGTCTTGTGACCCGCGTCCTGATGGATCACCACCCCCACCATCACCCGGGCGAAGGACCCCGCCAGCCGGTCGAGTTCGAGGGTCATCGCCTCGACGAAGCCGAAGCCCTGCCCGGTCCGGCTGTGCCGGCTCATGTTGATGGTGCCGTCCGGCGAGCGGCTGTCGTAGTGCACGACGTACACCGGCGGTCCGTACGGCGCCTCGGCGGAGTAGGTCGTGGCGATGATGTCGAGATGGTGGGGCGGCTGGTCCCAGGCACTGGGGTCCCACTTGAGCCTCACTTCGACCTTGCTCACTCGCTTGCCGACGTCGCGCACCGGATCTGCCCCTCTTCGTTCGTCACGTCTGCTCATGATGTCCGCGCTCATGATCCATAAGATGATCACCCGGGATCGGGAAACTTCCCACTGCCGGGTCGCGTTATCCGCGCCTCACCAGGAACCTCCGCCACCGCCGTCACCGACCGCCTCACCCCAGCCCCTCTCCCACCACCGCCAGCGCCACGTGCAGCGTCCCGGCCAGTCGGGCCCGTGCCGTCGCCGGGTCGGCGGGGGTGTCGGCGGCGGTGTCGGCCGTGTGCCAGGCGTGGTGTTCGACCGCCACGCGCAGCGCCGCGTTGAACATCGCCGCCTGGATCACCGGCCGCAGGTCGCCGGCGGGCAGCCCGGCCCGTTCGGCGAGGGCGCGGGCGAACGCGGGCTCGGCCTCGTCGTGGGTCTGGAGCCAGATCGCGCGGAGTCCCGGTTCGGTGCGGGTGAGCCGTACGAGGGCGCCGACCGCCGCGGGTTCCGGGCCGGCCAGCGCCTCCCCGGCGGCGAAGTCGAGGGCCTCCGCCAGCGGCCGGCCCGGCCGCCAGTGGCGCAGCGCGTCCGCGATCAGCCCGACGCCGGCCGTGAGCAGCGGCCGTACACAGCTCTCCTTGCTGGGGAAGTAGCGCCAGACGGTCCGTGCGGAGACGCCGACCGCCTGGCCGATCTGCTCGCCGGTGGTGGCGGCCACCCCTTGCGTCACGAAGAGGTCCACGGCGGCGTGGGCGATCTCCAGTCGGATCTCGGCCTTGCGTTCCTCGGTCAGGGGCGGGCGCCCCGTCCGTCCGCGGCCTGCGGTCACGTCGTTCTCCGTCTTCCCTCGGGCACCGGTGGTCGCTGCACGGGGATTCTCTCCCACCATTTTTTGTCGCTCAGCGACATTAAGTCGTAGGGTGCGGACGAGGGGCATCACGCCCCCGTCACGTTGAACAGAGGGGCACCACATGACCGGCGGACGCAGTGTGATCGTCACGGGGGCGGGATCGGGTATCGGGCGGGCTGCCGCGCTGGCCTTCGCCGGGCAGGGCGACCGGGTGGTGGTGGCCGACCTCAACGCCGAGGGCGCGGCGGCGGTGGTGCAGGAGATCGAGCAGGCGGGTGGCACGGCGGTGGCCGTCACCGGGGACCTGAGCGACCAGGCGGTCGTGGACCGGGTCGCGGCCACCGCCGTGGAGCGGTTCGGCGGGGTGGACGTCCTGGTGAACAACGCCGGGATCATGGACCGCATGTCGGCACTGGCGGACGTGGCCGACGCCGAGTGGGAGCGGGTGCTGCGGGTCAACCTCACCGCCCCGTTCCAGCTCACCCGCGCCGTACTGCCGCACATGCTGGCGGCGGGCCGGGGTGCCATCGTCAACACGGCCTCCGAGGCCGCCCTGCGCGGCAGCGCCGCCGGTGCCGCGTACACCGCCTCCAAGCACGGCGTGGTGGGGCTGACCAAGTCGCTCGCCGTGATGTACCGGGGCAAGGGCATCCGGGCCAACGCCATCTGCCCGGGCGGTACGGCGACCGCCATCTCCGTCGACGCCGACCAGGCCGCGTCCGGGCCGGCCACGATCGGCGCGCACTACGTCAACATGGGCCGGGTCTCACGGCCGGAGGAGCAGGCCGCGGCGATCGTGTTCCTCGCCTCGGACGCGGCGAGCAACATCAACGGCGCGATCCTGCCGGTGGACGACGGCTGGTCGGCGGTCTGAGCCCGGCCCGGTCACCGGTCGGGCCGGTTATCGGTCGGCCCGGTTATCGGTCGGCCCGGTCACCGGTCGGCCCGCAGGAACTGCCGGGCCAGCCGCCGACCGGCCCGCTCGACGGCCGGCCGGTCCTCGACGGGGTCGATCCGGCTGTCCTTGAAGACGATGTACGTGACGCCGGAGGGCACTCCGCCGCCGCGCGGGTCGGGCCGGATGCCGAGTTCCTCCGCCAGCGCGTAGGACCCCTCACCGACCAGGCCCCGCGGGCCCACGTCGCCGACCACCGCGTACCGCACCCGGTCCCGGTAGACCACGGCCGCCACCGAGCCGCCGGTGATGCCGTGGTCCCGGTGGTCCCAGCCGGCGCCGGCCCCGGGCACGACGATGTACGGCAGGCGTTCGGCGTCCAGGGGCCGGCCGTCGGACTGCGCGAAGGCCGTGGCGGGCGTGAAGACCGGGTCGGTGGCGCGGTTGCAGCGGGCGCCGGGCCGGCCGTCGCAGTCGATGTCGAGGTCGGCCTCGAAGAACACCGCGCCGGACGTCCCGCAGACCGGGATGGCCGCCGGTTTCCCGGCGTCGCCGCGGAAGCGGCCGGGCGAGACGGGGTCGCAGTCCCGGGTCCTGGCCAGCAGGCCGGCGGCGGTGACGGCGTCGTCGCCAGGTTTCTCCCGGACCTCCTGGAGAGCGGTGCGGGCCTGCGGTCCGGCGCCGGGGCGGGGCGGGGGTGCGTCGGGCAGCGCCGTCGGGGCGAGCAGGGCGGCACCGGCCGCGACGAGCGCGAGCGACTGGGCGGTCTGGACACGCACCATGGTCTCTCCTGGGGCGTCGGCGAGAACTGACGGGCACTCAGCCCAATCTCCGGCCGGGTCCGGCGCGCGGCCACCAGGGGAGGGCCAGACGGTGCACGCCCGGCCCGCCGACGAGAGACGGGCGGCCGGCGCCTGACCGGCCCCGGCCGCCCACGCGGCGCGGCACAGCGACGACAGCGGTTCGCGCCAACGGGCCCAACTGTCCCGTCGAGTCGGGCAGTTCGACCGTCCTGAACCTCAGCATACGTAACTCTTCCGAGTGGCCGCGCCCACCGCCCTCTTGATGTGATCGCGTCAGCAGCGTCATATTGGTCCGGACCATTGCCGTGAGGCCATCGGATCGTCCGGGGAGGCAGCATCGTGCCAGCCGTATCCGCTCCCGCCGACCGCCGGCGCCCGCGCCCCCGTGCCGTCCCTTGCCGTGTCGCCCTGCTCTGCGCCGCGTCGGCGCTGGTCGCGTCCTGCGGCTGGGGGGCGGCGGCGGAGGGCGGGGGCGAGCCGTTGCCCGGGGTGCCGACGGGGGTCACCGCCGAGGCGGGGACCGCGACCAGCGTGCATGTGATGTGGAACACGGTCGCCGGGGCCGACGGCTACGCGGTCTACCGCGGCCGGACGAAGGTGCGCGAGGTGTCCGGCACCGAGCGGATGGTGGACGTCACCCGGCTCAGTCCGTCGACCGCGTACGCCTTCACCGTGCGGGCGCGCGCCGCGGACGGACGGACCGGGCCGCCCAGCGGGGAGGTGCGGGCCACCACACCCGCGGCCGTCGCCGAGGACCACGTACCACCCGGCGCGCCCTCGCGCCTCACGGCGCGGGCGGCCGGCGGCCGTGCGGTCCAGCTCTCCTGGAC
>NZ_JBQOUX010000114.1:0-25938 GCF_052216785.1 Streptomyces sp. JW3
CGCCCGAGTTCACCGCGCCGCCGGCCGCTCCGGCCGCGTCGGCGCCGGCTCCGTCCGGTGCGCGCCCCGGCGCCCGTCCCGGTGCCCCGAAGCCCGGCGGCCGTCCGGCCGGCGGTCCCGGTCAGGGCCAGGGCCAGGGTCAGCAGGGTGGCGGTCAGGGCCGCTCCGGCGGTGCCCGTCCCGGCGCTCCGGCGCCGCGTCCCGGCGGCCGGCAGTCCGGCCCGCGTCCGGGCAACAACCCCTTCACCTCCGGTGGCAACGCCGGTATGGCCCGTCCGCAGTCGCCGCGCCCGCAGGGCGGCGGCCCGCGTCCCGGCCCCGGCGGTCCCGCCGCCGGTGGTCCGCGTCCGCAGGCCGCGGGCGGCCAGGGCGGCGGTCCGCGTCCGCAGGCTCCGGGCGGCAACCGTCCGACGCCGGGCGGCATGCCCCGTCCGCAGGGCGGCGCCGCGGGTCCCCGTCCCGGCGGCGGTCCGCGTCCGAACCCCGGCATGATGCCGCAGCGTCCGGCGGCCGGCCCGCGTCCCGGCGGCGGCCCCGGTGGGGGTCGCGGTCCCGGTGGCGCCGGTCGTCCCGGTGGCGGCGGCGGCCGTCCGGGCGGCGGCGGCTTCGCCGGCCGTCCCGGCGGTGGCGGCGGCGGTGCCGGTCGTCCCGGTGGCGGCGGCGGTTTCGCCGGTCGTCCCGGTGGCGGCGGCGGCTTCGGCGGCGGCGGTGGCCGTCCCGGCTTCGGCGGTCGTCCCGGCGGTCCCGGTGGCCGTGGTGGCACGCAGGGCGCCTTCGGCCGTCCCGGCGGTCCCGCGCGGCGCGGTCGCAAGTCGAAGCGGCAGCGGCGCCAGGAGTACGAGGCCATGCAGGCCCCGTCGGTCGGCGGCGTGATGCTGCCTCGCGGCAACGGCGAGACCATTCGCCTGTCGCGCGGTGCCTCGCTCACCGACTTCGCGGAGAAGATCAACGCCAACCCGGCGTCGCTCGTCGCGGTCATGATGAACCTCGGCGAGATGGTCACGGCCACCCAGTCGGTCTCCGACGAGACGCTCCAGCTCCTCGCCGGCGAGATGAACTACACGGTTCAGATCGTCAGCCCGGAGGAGGAGGACCGCGAGCTTCTCGAGTCCTTCGACCTGGAGTTCGGCGAGGACGAGGGGTCCGAGGAGGACCTGGTCGTCCGTCCGCCGGTGGTCACCGTCATGGGTCACGTCGACCACGGCAAGACCCGGCTGCTCGACGCCATCCGCAAGACCAACGTCATCGCGGGCGAGGCCGGCGGCATCACCCAGCACATCGGTGCCTACCAGGTCGCGACCGAGGTCAACGACGAAGAGCGCAAGATCACCTTCATCGACACCCCGGGTCACGAGGCGTTCACCGCCATGCGTGCCCGTGGTGCCCGGTCGACGGACATCGCGATCCTCGTCGTCGCCGCCAACGACGGCGTCATGCCGCAGACGGTCGAGGCGCTCAACCACGCCAAGGCCGCCGAGGTCCCGATCGTCGTCGCGGTCAACAAGATCGACGTCGAGGGCGCCGACCCGACCAAGGTGCGCGGTCAGCTGACCGAGTACGGCCTGGTGGCCGAGGAGTACGGCGGCGACACCATGTTCGTCGACATCTCCGCCAAGCAGGGTCTGCACATCGACTCGCTGCTGGAGGCCGTGATCCTGACGGCCGACGCCTCGCTCGACCTGCGGGCCAACCCGCACCAGGACGCGCAGGGCATCTCGATCGAGTCCCGGCTCGACCGCGGCCGCGGTGCCGTGGCGACGGTCCTCGTGCAGCGCGGCACCCTGCGGGTCGGCGACACGATGGTGGTGGGCGACGCCTACGGCCGCGTCCGCGCCATGCTCGACGACAACGGCAACAACGTGCCGGAAGCGGGTCCCTCGACGCCGGTCCAGGTCCTCGGCCTGACCAACGTGCCGGGCGCCGGCGACAACTTCATCGTGGTCGAGGAGGACCGTACGGCCCGCCAGATCGCGGAGAAGCGCGCGGCCCGCGAGCGCAACGCCGCGTTCGCCAAGCGCACCCGCCGGGTCTCCCTGGAGGACCTGGACAAGGTGCTCAAGGCCGGCGAGGTCCAGCAGCTCAACCTCATCATCAAGGGTGACGCTTCTGGCTCCGTCGAGGCCCTGGAGTCCTCGCTGCTCCAGCTGGACGTCGGCGAAGAGGTCGACATCCGGGTCCTGCACCGCGGCGTCGGTGCGGTCACGGAGTCCGACATCGACCTGGCGATGGGCTCCGACGCCATCGTGATCGGCTTCAACGTGCGCGCCGCCGGGCGTGCCGCGCAGATGGCCGAGCGCGAAGGCGTGGACGTCCGGTACTACTCGGTCATCTACCAGGCGATCGAGGAGATCGAGGCGGCCCTCAAGGGCATGCTCAAGCCGGAGTACGAAGAGGTCGAGCTCGGCACGGCGGAGATCCGCGAGGTCTTCCGCTCGTCCAAGCTGGGCAACATCGCGGGTGTGCTCATCCGCTCCGGCGAGGTCAAGCGCAACACCAAGGCGCGCCTCATCCGCGACGGCAAGGTCATCGCGGAGAACCTCAACATCGAGGGTCTGCGGCGCTTCAAGGACGACGTCACCGAGATCCGCGAAGGCTTCGAGGGCGGTATCAACCTCGGAAACTTCAACGACATCAAGGTCGACGACGTCATCGCGACGTACGAGATGCGCGAGAAGCCGCGCGTCTGACCGGCGTAGCACGCGATCGGGGCCGATCGGCGGGACTTATTTCCGTCGATCGGCCCCGGCCGTTGCGTGTACGGTTCCGGTATCGGCGTCCGAGCACGGCGCCCGTACCCCGAACCGGCGGGACATCCGGATCACACATGTACGTGGGGACACTGTCCTTCGACCTCCTCCTCGGCGACGTCCACTCGCTGAAGGAGAAACGCTCTCTCATCCGCCCGATCGTGGCCGAGCTCCAGCGCAAGTACGCGGTGAGCGCGGCCGAGACGGACAACCAGAACCTCCACCGCCGGTCCGAGATCGGACTCGCGGTGGTCTCCGGGGACACGGGACACCTCACCGACGTACTGGACCGCTGCGAGCGCCTGGTCGCCGCGCGGCCCGAGGTGGAACTGCTCTCCGTTCGACGCAGAATCCACAGCGACGAAGACTGAAGCAAGCAGCAGGACAGTTACGAAGGAGACGGACCAGTGGCCGACAACGCGCGGGCCAAGAGGCTGGCGGACCTCATCCGGGAAGTGGTGGCCCAGAAGCTGCAACGCGGGATCAAGGACCCGCGGCTCGGCTCCCACGTCACCATCACGGACACCCGGGTCACGGGTGACCTCCGGGAGGCGACCGTCTTCTACACGGTCTACGGCGACGACGAGGAGCGGGCGGCCGCCGCGGCCGGCCTGGAGAGCGCCAAGGGCATCCTGCGCTCCGAGGTCGGCAAGGCGGCGGGCGTGAAGTTCACCCCGACCCTCGCCTTCGTCATGGACGCCCTGCCGGACACCGCCAAGAACATCGAGGACCTCCTCGACAAGGCCCGGCAGTCCGACGCCAAGGTGCGCGAGGTGTCCGCGGGCGCCCGCTACGCCGGCGAGGCCGACCCGTACCGCAAGCCGG
Organism: Streptomyces sp. JW3; assembly: GCF_052216785.1. Taxonomy (NCBI): domain Bacteria; kingdom Bacillati; phylum Actinomycetota; class Actinomycetes; order Kitasatosporales; family Streptomycetaceae; genus Streptomyces; species Streptomyces sp. JW3. The sequence goes on from NZ_JBQOUX010000114.1 coordinate 3,573, forward strand.
GCGAGGACGACGAGGACGAGTCCGACGCGGCCGACGAGACGGACGACACCGCTAAATGACCGACAAGCACACCACGCCCGACGGCCTTGTCATCGTCGACAAGCCGTCGGGCTTCACTTCGCACGACGTCGTCGCCAAGATGCGCGGCATCGCCCGCACCCGACGCGTCGGGCACGCCGGCACGCTCGACCCGATGGCGACGGGCGTCCTGGTCCTCGGCGTGGAGCGGGCCACCAAGCTGCTCGGGCACCTCGCCCTCACCGAGAAGGAGTACGTGGGGACCGTCCGGCTCGGCCAGACCACCCTGACCGACGACGCCGAGGGCGAGATCACGGGGCGCGCCGACGCCTCGAAGGTCACCCGGGACGCGATCGACGCCGGGATCGCCGAGCTGACCGGCGCCATCATGCAGGTGCCGTCGAAGGTCAGCGCCATCAAGATCAACGGAGTGCGCTCCTACAAGCGGGCGCGCGAGGGCGAGGAGTTCGACATCCCGGCCCGCCCGGTCACCGTCTCGTCCTTCACGGTCTACGACGTCCGCGCGGACACCGCCGAGGACGGCACCCCCGTCCAGGACCTGGTGGTCTCGGTGGTCTGCTCCTCCGGTACGTACATCCGGGCACTCGCCCGCGACCTCGGCGCCGGTCTCGGGGTCGGCGGCCATCTGACCGCGCTGCGCCGCACCCGGGTCGGGCCGTACAAGCTGGACGCGGCGAAGACGCTGGACCAGCTCCAGCAGGAACTGACGGTCATGCCGGTCGCCGAGGCCGCCGGCGCGGCCTTTCCGCGCTGGGACGTGGACGAACGCCGGGCCCGGCTGCTCCTGAACGGCGTACGACTGGAGATGCCCGAGTCGTACGCGGGCGCCGGCGCGGTGGCCGTCTTCGGCTCCGGCGGCGGCCTGCTCGCGCTGGTCGAGGAGCAGCGGGGGAAGGCGAAGAGCCTGGCCGTCTTCGGCTGAGGGTGCGGTTCGGCCGGGGCGTTCGTGCTGTCCGTGGAGCGGCGGACACGGGGTCGTCCTTGCCGCCGCTCCACGGTCCCCCCTCGGTTCCCCCACCCCCTAGGGTGTATCCAACCCACCCCCTTTGTTCACCCGTCCGGGCAGGCGCTCGGAGTGAACCGGGGGAGTGCAAGGGGGCGCGTTCGCTACGTGATCTGTCCCGCTGATCATCACCCGCCTACCGTCGGAGACAGCGCACGGCGTACGGCGGGGGAGGTCCGACGATGACATCGCGGAACCGGTCCCGGGAGACACCCGGTGACGGAGCGGGGAGCGAGATGTCGACGGGGAGAGAGGTGTCACCCTGGACCGGACTGCCGGCCGGGGTCGGACCGTCGCCTGGGATCGAGCCGCCGCGAGGTGAGAGCGGCCCGCTGCCGGGGGCGGGCGGTCCGCCGCCGGCCCCGGCCGGACCCGCCCTGGTCCGGATCCACGACCTGGCCGGCCGCCCGCGCGGCACGGGATTCGTCGCCGACCACCACGGCACGGTCGTCACCAGCCACGAGGCCGTCGACGGCCTGCCCCGGCTGGTCCTGCACGGTGCCCGCGACCGGCGCCGCACCGTGACCGCCGACGCGATCGTCCCGCTGCCCGGTCTGAACCTCGCCCTGGTCCGCACCGAGGGCCTCGGTCTGGCCCCGCTGCCGCTGACGGCGGGGGACGGACCGGCCGTCGGAAGCTACGTACGCATCGCCGCCGGCGGCTGGCGCGAGGCCCGCGTGCTCGGCCTCGCCGACGTGACGTACACGTCCACGGAAGGCTTCCACTTCATCGGCGCCGCGCTGGAACTGGCGGTCGGCACCCTGGGCCGGGACGCGCTCAGGCTGGGCGGGGGAGCGGCCGGCGGGCCGGTGCTCGACGCGACGACCGGCGCCGTGCTCGGTGTCCTCGGCACCGCGCTGCGGTCCGGCCACAGTGACCTCGGCTTCGCCGTGCCGCTGCGTCCCGCCCACGTGCCGGGTCCCCTCGCCGAACTGCTCGCCGAGAACGCGGCGACCGTCCCGGCGTACGGCACCGACCTCAATCCGGCGGGCGTACTGGAGCTGACGGCGACCTCGGTCGGACAGGACCGCCCGGCGGGCGCCCCGGTGGGCCGGACCGGCGCGGTCCTCGCGGCACCGCCCGTCGAACGGGCGGAGACGGTACGGGAGTTCGCCGCGTTCGCCGAGAGTGCGACGTATGTCCTCGGCCTCGTCGGCGCCCCCGGCAGCGGCCGTACGACGGAACTGGCGGCCCTCGCCGACCGCCGCGGCCGGGGCCCGCGGCCCGCTCCGACCCTGTGGCTGCGCGGAGCCGATCTGCGTGCCGACGACGCGTCCGTGGCGGACGCGGCGGGGCGGGCCCTGGAACGGGCGGCCCGGATCGTGGCCGCGGGGGTGGGCCCGGACGGGCTGAACGGGTTCGGCGGGGTGCGGGTGGGGGCGGGGCGGGGGGAGGAGGGCCGGGGGCCGGCGCGTCAGGAAGGTCCGGCGAGTCAGGTAGGCCCGGCGCGTCAGGAAGGTCCGGCGAGTCAGGTAGGCCCGGCGCGTCAGGAAGGCCCAGCGGTCCCAGATGCTCCGGAGGTCCCATCCGTCCCTCAAGCTCCCCAAGCCCCTCAAGCTCCCCAAGCCCCTCAAGCCCCTCAAGCCCCTCAAGCCCCTCAAGCCCCTCAAGCCCGAACCGCCTCACCTGCCTTGACGCCCCTCGATGGCTCAGCACCGCCCGATGACCCGGCGCCCTCCGCCCACCCCAGTGGCTCCGGGCTGGGGGACGTCAGCCCGGAGCGGTTGGCTCGGCTCGCTCGGGAGGCCGGGCGGCCGCTGCTGATTCTTCTCGACGGGCCCGAGGAGATGCCGCCTGGGCTGGACCGGCGGCTGGCCGAGTGGAGTTCGGGCACGGCGGACTGGTTGCGGCGGACCGGTACCCGGCTGGTCGTGGCCTGCCGGGGCGAGTACTGGGAGCGGGCGGGGACGGCGTTCCCCCACGACCTGTTGTACGCCCCCGTACCGGACCCCGCCTCCGCCAATGCCTCCGCCCCCGCCGCCGTCCCGTCCGGCAGCCCGCCGCCCCGCGTCCCGCTCGGCGACCTGACCGAGGACGAGGCGCGGCGGGTCCGGGCCCGGCTCCGGGTCCCGGAGGGGGCGCTCGCACCGGCCGACGCCCGCCACCCCCTCACCCTCCGCCTGTACTCCGAGGTCCGGGCGGCCCTGGACGACCCCACCGGCACCGGCGGACAGCCCGCCCCGCTGCGCCGGGACGACGTGTTCGCGGCCCACCTCGACCTGGTCTGCCTGCGCGTCGCGACCCGGCTGGCCACCGAGAACGGCCTGCGCGGCCGGGCCGTACGGCGGCTCGCGGCGAAGGTGGCCGGCCAGGTCCACGAGGCCGCCCGGCGCACCCTCGCCCCGGGGCAGGGCGAGCTGGACCGGGCGTCGTTCGAGGCGGTGTTCCCCTGGGGAACGGGCTGGGCGTCCGCCGTCCTCGCCGAGGGCCTCCTGGTGCCCGCCGGCCACGGCTACCGCTTCGCGCACGAGGAACTCGCCGACTGGCTCCAGGGCCTCCACCTCGACCTGGACGAAGCCCTGCGCGCCCTGGTCCACGAACCCCCGCCGCCGGTGCCGCCCGTGCCGCCCGTGCCGCACCACCGCATCGGCCCCGTCGTCGAGGCCCTGCTCCTTCTGGCCCGCCAGCACGGGACGGCCCGACTCATCGAGCGGCTCAGGGAGTTGACCCGTGCCCTGGACGCCGACCCGTACTCCTGGTGGACCGCCCGGCTGCTCGCCGGGGTCCTGGCCCGGGTGCCCGATCCGGTGCCGTACACGGACGTGCTGCGGCGGCTCGCCGACGCGGTCGCGGCCCGGCGGGAGGCAGGGCGGCCGGTACCGCACGAGTTCGGACCGGCCTTCTGGACCGCGCTGCCGGTCTCCGAAGACACCCGCCTCGACCTGCTCCGCAGACTCGTCCGCGTCGACGGGCCCGCGCACGAGCCGGGCCCCCGGCACCTCGACGCGGTCGCCGCACTGCTGGCCGGCGCCCCCGAGACCGTACAGCCGTTGCTGGTCCGCTGGTTCGACGACGAACGGCCGCTGCCCGCCGCCCCGCACGCCACCGTGGCCACCGCCGCGCAGGCACTGCTGCACACCCACCGCCGCCGCGCCCCGGACGACCTGGTCGAGGTGCTCGTGGCCAGCGCGCACCACCGGGCCGGCGAACTGCTCGGCGTGCTCGCCGAGGAGGAGCCGTCCGCGCTGTGCCGCGCCGTCGACCGGTGGGCGCGCGACGAGCGGCACGCGCGGCGCGCGGCAGCCGTGACCTACGGACTGCGCGCCGCCCCGCACGCGCGCACCGAGACCGACCGCCAACTGCTGCGCTACGGCGCCCTCGCGCTGCTGGTCCGCTCCGCCGACAGCCCGCTGCACGGCGCGGCCCTGGCCCTGCTGGTGCAGGACCCCAGCAGCCGCGACCGCCATCTGGAACGGGCGCTGCGCCACTTCGCGGCGGGCGACCCGTACCTCCCGCCGAGCGCGCTGGCCGTCGCCCTGCCCACCCATCCGGCGCCGGTGCTCGACGCCTTCCGGGCCCGGCTGCGCGCCCCGGACGCCGGGGAAGCGCTGCGCCGGCTGGCCGACGCGGCCACGCCCGAGGTGGCCGGCCGGGTCGGCCAGGTGCTGGCGGAAGCCGTGGCGGAGCGCCCGGCGACCGCCGGGCAGGTGGCCGGGTACCTGGACCGGCGGCTCGGCCAGCACCCGGAAGCCGCCCGCGCCACGCTCCTGCCGCTGGTCACCGGGCTGCTGGCGAGTGGCCCGGAGCCGCTGCGCAGCGCGCTCGCCACCGTCCTGGGCGCCCCGGGCAGCACGTACCGGGCCTCGCTGCGCGAAGAACTCCGCGACATCCTGCTGGACGACGAGCGCGAGCCCGCCGTCCTGGAGGCGCTGCTGCGCGCCGCCGTCCTGCCGGGCCACGGACCCGGCGACGGGCTGCGGGCCCTGGTCCGCCGCGTCGGCCGCCGGCTGGTCCGCACTCCCGAGGGCGCCGCCCGCTTCGACACCGCGCTGGTCACGCTCGCCCGGCAGGTCCCCGGCTTCGCCGCCCGGCTGGCCGGCTGGCTGGCCGGCGCGCCCGAGGAGTGGTCGGCGCTGGTCGGTCCCGACGCCCGCCGGACCGTCGAGGGCCTGGCCGGCCTGGGCGTCCCGGCATGAGGCGGGTGTGAGGCGAGGACCGGGCCGCGTGCGTCCGGTCACATTCCATGCCGATGCGGGCCCGAGGCGGGCGGCATGGCACCCTTAGACCTGCGACAAGAGGCAGGGTTCTCGACGAGTTTGCGACAAGGAGCAGACACAGTGCAGCGCTGGCGTGGCTTGGAGGACATCCCCGAGGACTGGGGACGCAGCGTCGTCACCATCGGCTCCTACGACGGCGTCCACCGCGGGCACCAGCTGATCATCCGGCACGCGGTGGACCGGGCCCGCGCGCTCGGCGTCCCGGCCGTCGTCGTCACCTTCGACCCGCACCCCAGCGAGGTCGTCCGCCCCGGCAGCCACCCGCCCCTGCTGGCCCCGCACCACCGCCGCGCCGAACTCTGCGCCGAGCTGGGGGTGGACGCCGTCCTGATCCTCCCCTTCACCAAGGAGTTCTCGAACCTCTCCCCGGCCGACTTCGTGGTCAAGGTGCTGGTCGACCGACTGCACGCCAAGGCGGTCGTCGAGGGCCCCAACTTCCGCTTCGGCCACCGGGCCGCCGGAAACGTCGAGTTCCTCACCGAACAGGGCCGCGTCTACGACTTCGAGGTCGAGGTCGTCGACCTGTACGTGACCGGTGACGCGGGCGCCGGACAGCCCTTCTCCTCGACCCTGACCCGGCGCCTGGTCGCCGAGGGCGACATGCGCGGCGCCGCCGAGATCCTCGGCCGCCCGCACCGCGTCGAGGGCGTCGTCGTCCGCGGCGCCCAGCGCGGCCGCGAACTGGGCTTCCCCACGGCCAACGTCGAGACCCTCCCGCACACCGCCATCCCGGCCGACGGCGTCTACGCGGGCTGGCTGCACGCGGCCGGCGAGGCGATGCCGGCCGCGATCTCGGTCGGCACCAACCCCCAGTTCGAGGGCACCGAGCGCACGGTGGAGGCGTACGCCATCGACCGCGTCGGCCTGGACCTGTACGGGCTGCACGTCGCCGTCGACTTCCTGGCCTTCGTCCGCGGCCAGGCGAAGTTCGACACGCTGGAGGCTCTGCTGGAGCAGATGGCGGCGGACGTCCAGCGGTGCCGGGAACTGGTGGCGGAGGCCGGCGAGCGGGCCTAGCAGCCGAGCGGCAATGGGCGGTCAGGGCCCGTACCGGATTCCACGTCGGTACGGGCCCTGACCGTTGGCCGCTGGGCTGCGCTACTGCTGGGTCCAGCCGGGCGGTACGGCGCCCTGCTGCGGGGGCTGCTGCGGATTCTGCGGCGGCGGCTGCTGCCAGCCCTGGCCCGGTGCGGGCGGCTGCTGGGGCTGCTGCTGCCACCCCTGCCCGGGCTGCGGGGCGCCGCCGGCCCCCGGGTACGGCTGCTGCTGCGGCGGGGGCGCGTACCCCTGCTGGGGCTGCTGCGGGTACTGCATGTTCGGGTTGCCGAAGCCCTGCTGCGTACGGGCGATGTCCTCGGCGATGAGGGCCGCGAGATCGAAGTACGCCTCGCGGGTCTTGGGACGCATCATCTCCAGGTCCACCTCCGCACCGGCCGCGAGGTGCTCGTCGAAGGGCACCACGACGACCCCGCGGCAGCGGGTCTCGAAGTGCGCGACGATGTCCTCCACCTTGATCATCTTGCCGGTCTCGCGGACCCCGGAGATCACCGTGATGGACCGCTGGACGAGATCGGCGAACCCGTTCGCGGACAGCCAGTCGAGCGTGGTCGACGCGCTGCTCGCACCGTCCACCGACGGGGTGGAGATGATGATCAGCTGGTCGGCGAGGTCGAGGACGCCACGCATCGCGCTGTAGAGCAGACCGGTTCCCGAGTCCGTGAGGATGATCGGGTACTGCTTGCCCAGCATGTCGAGCGCGGCCCGGTAGTCCTGGTCGTTGAAGGTCGTCGACACCGCCGGGTCCACGTCGTTGGCGATGATCTCGAGGCCCGAGGGCGCCTGCGAGGTGAAGCGGCGGATGTCCATGTAGCTGTGCAGCTGCGGGAGCGCCTGCACCAGGTCGCGGATGGTGGCGCCGGTCTCGCGCCGGACCCGGCGGCCGAGCGTGCCGGCGTCCGGGTTGGCGTCGATCGCCAGGATCTTGTCCTGCCGCTCGGAGGCGAGGGTCGCGCCCAGCGCCATCGTCGTCGTGGTCTTGCCGACACCGCCCTTGAGGCTGATCACCGCGATGCGGTAGCAGGACATCACCGGCGTACGGATCAGCCCGAGCTTGCGCTGCCGCTCGGCCTCCTCCTTCTTGGCGCCGAACTTGAAGCGGGACGGACCCGGGTTGTTCTTGCGCGCCTTGGGCTGGTTGCGCAGCAGCCGGTCGGAGGTCAGCTCCACCGCGGCGTTGTAGCCGAGCGGCGTACCCGGCGCGGCCTGCTGCGGGTTGGCACCCGGCCCGCCGGGCTGCGGACCGGGCGGAGCCGACCAGCCCTGATTGCCGTAGGCGCCGGGCTGTTGCTGCGCTTGCTGCGCTTGCTGCGCTTGCTGCGCTTGCTGTGCCTGCTGCGGTGCTTGGGGGTGCGGCTGGGGCTGGGGCTGGGGTTGAGGCTGGGCCGGGGGCTGCTGGTGCGGCGGCTGACCGGGCTGCGGGTAGCCGTATCCGGCCGGCTGGGGCGGATAGCCGTACCCGGGCTGTACCGGTGGCTGACCGGCCTGCTGCGGATAGCCGTACCCGTCGGCCCCCGACTGGGATGGCTGGGGCGCCTGACGCGGATCTCCCGGTGCCGGCTGCCTGGCGGGCCCACCGGGGTAGCCGGGCTGCGGGGGCGGGCCGAACGCCCCTTGCGGGGGCGCCTGGTGACCGGGCTGTCCGGGCAGCGACTGGCCGGGGGCCTGGGGGTAGCCGGGTCCGGGCGCCTGCCCCGGCGCGCCGTACGGGCCGGGCTGCTGCGGCACCTCCTGGCCGGGGTGCGCGGGCGGGAATCCCTGCGGCAGCGGAGGCAGCGGCTGCTGGCCGGGCGCGGGCGGCACTGGCGCCTGTCCGGCGGGGTGCTCCGGCTGCGGCTGCTGTGCCTGTGGCTGTGGCTGCTGGGCTTGCGCCTGCTGTGCCTGATCCTGCTGCGCCTGGGCCGCGGGCATGGGGCCGGGAGCGGCGGGCGCGGAGCCCGGCATGACGGGCGGGGCGTCGGGCGCGGGCGGCGGGGGTACGGCGGAGGGCGTGTCGGCGGTGGCGGGTGGGGCCGCGGGTGCGGTGGGCGGCGGTTCGGCGGCGGACACCGGGTGCGCCGGATGTGCCGGGTGCGAGCCGGTTTCCGACATGGCTTCCGCCGCCGTCGGTGCGGCCCCCGTCTCGGTCCAGGGGGCGGGGGAGGGGGCGGAGTCCTGGGCGGAGCCGACGTCCGCCGACGCCTCGTCGCCCGCGTCGGACCCGGTCTCGGTCTCGGTCTCGGTGGAGTCGGCGGGCCCGGCCGCGTGACTCGGGCGCTCCGGCCGCGCCGCGTCGTCGTCGGCGCCGAACAGCCGCGCCGCCTCGGCGTCGGCCGAGGCGTGGTTGAGTTCCGCCTCCGTCGGTACGGGCGGGGCGGGCTGGTCCGGGACGGCAGCCGTGGGGACCCCCGGCGCGGGAGGGGCGCTCGGCGGCGGGACGTCCTGGTCGACCGGCCGTAGGACGGGGAAACCGGGAGCGGCCGGCGGCTGGGGCGCCGGTGCGGCGCCCGGCGGGTCCTGACCGGGCCCCGGCGCACCGGCCGCGCCCTGCTGCGGGTAGCCGTACCCGCCGGGAGCCGGCGAGCCGCCCGGCGCCGACGGCGGCGGGAAGCCGTAGCCCCCCGCCGGGGCACCCGGCTGAACAGGACCAGGAAACGGCGCGGGCCGGGCGGGCCGCTGGGGCGCGCCCGGGGCCGGCGGCCGTACCGGCCCGGGACCCCCCGGCGCCGGACCGACCGGCGGCCCGGTGGGCGGACCGACCGGCGGCCCGGCCGCGGGCGGCGGCGGAGGGGGCGCGGACGGCTGCTGCGCATCGGCGGGCGACCCGCTCTGCGTACTCTGTGCGTACCAGGCAGGAGGCGTGTAGACGATTTCGAACTCGCCGGTGAGATCCACGTCGTGATCGTCCCCGTCCGAGGAAGGGCTGCCGCCGTTGTACTCGGACCGATCCCTGTTCACTGCTTGCCTCCTGGTCAGCCACTGCTGCTGAGCTGGTCGTCGTCTCGGCCGGGCGGACCGAGTGGCGAGTCCCACGCGACTGCGATCGTCACCGCACCACCAGAAGCCTAATCACTCGCATGGCGGGACGGAAAAGCCCCCACGGGCGCGGCAGGAGGGGCCTCGTGGGGGCGGCCGTTCCCACCGCCCTCGCAGACGACGACGCGTCAGTCCATCCGGCGCGCCGCGCCCAGCAGGCCCGTCTCCGCGTCGGTGGGCTCGGTCATGACGAACTTGTGGTGCTTACGAGTGCACCACAGGGCGACGCCGTCGTGAAGGTTCGGCAGGTGCTGGAGGTGTTCGTTGGAAACGCCCAGAGTGTCACGTACGACCTCGGTCTCGTAAGGGGAGATGCGCTGAATCCCGACGAGATGGGCCTGCGCCAGCCAGCGCGGCGCGTGTTCGCTGACGAAGGGGAGCACCGTCACCACGGCCTGCCACGGCACGGAGGTCACCCGGCCGCGCGGCGGGCGGATGCCGCAGTCCCGGAACAGCACCACCGGGCTCGAGACGGACGGCCCCTGCGCGGGCACCCGGCCCACCGGGTAGACGGTCACGCACTGCTGGCCGCCGCCGGCCGCCTGCGCCAGTTGCTGCCACGCCTGGGGGCGGCCGGTCTCGACGCCCACCCGCGCTCCGGTGGCGGCGGCCCGCAGCGCCAGTACCTGGGCCAGCCACAGACCGCCCACCAGCGCGACGTCGAAGGCGGTCGGCCGGGACAGCCCGAGCACGGCCGGCTGCCCGTCCTGGTCCGCGCCGATCAGTACGCCGTCGTCACCGATCGGCATGCTGATCGCCGCCAGTTCCTCGGCGGTGACGACATGGCGGTTGCGGCGCGGGCCGCGCAGCCCGAAACCCGGGCTGACGATGCGGCGCTGCTGCTGGGGCGGCTGTGGCTGCCGGATGACGGGGATCAGGCCGGTGTCGGTCGGCGAGGCCACGTGCGCGGGGGTGCGGGCCGGGGCGCCCTGGCCCGGCCCGCCAGGAGGCATGGTCGACGCGGGGTGGGACATCAGCACGTACCTCCGAGCGGCAAAGTGGCGAGGGCGCCGGGAACCTGCTCCCGGTCGAGACGGACCAGACCGGCCTTCGCGGCGCTCGCGGCCCGCTCCAACTCGCGCCCCACCTCACCGAGTTCGTCGTCGCCGCGAGCGGTGATCCGGACGTGCCCGGTGAGGGCGACACCCCGGTTGCCGGCCTTGCTCAGGGTCATGCTGAACGTCGTGGCGAGCACCGGCAGCGAGGTGAACCGCGTGACCAGTTCGGGCAGCGCCACCCCGCCGTTGCCCAACTGGGGCCAGCGGGACACCCAGTACGTCGTGTGCCAGCGGTCGTCGACCCGCCAGGTCCGTACCGACTCGACCGTACGCCGCTGGGCGGACCGTCCGTCCTGCGTGTGCTGGGCGTTGACCCGCGGGTTCAGGCAGCTGGAGGTCGCCAGCGCCTGGACCAGTTCGGTCTCGTCCAGGATGGTCGCCTTGAAGCCGGCCCCGGCCAGCCGGCTCGCCAGCTGGTCCGCCACCCGCAGCAGGGCACGCTGAGCGCCCGGCACACCGTCCCCGCGGGCCTGTACCGCCTCCGGGCACTGCTCCGGGTCGAGCTTGAGAGCGACCCAGGTCAGCCGGAGCGCGGGAGAGCCGGTCTGGGCCTGAAGGGGACCGTAGGACCGCGCGGCGAGCGACTGCGGGGGCAGGTGCGGCGCGGGCGCCGGCTGGGTGTGCTGGACGACCTGGGCCGAGGCCAGCCGGATGCCGTCGACCTCCAGGGCCTCCTGGATCAGCCGCAGCGGCAGCTGCCGGCCGGCCGACTCGGGGCGCAGCGGCTGGTCGGCCGGCTGCACGAAGAGCACGGTGGTCAGGAAGGTGCCGTCGCCGATCATGCCGATCGAGCGGTCGTCACGGGACACGAACTCGTAGGTGCGCAGGGCGGGGTCGCACTCCACGACGGCGGCCAGCATCGGGTCCGTGCCCGGTGCGACGGGCAGCTTCGCCTCGCGCCGGCGGCGCTTGAGCGCCCGGGCCGTCTCGTACCACTCGGGCAGCGGACGGCTGCCGCGGCGCAGTACCGCCAGGAGCAGCAACAGGGCCGCCACCACCGCGGCCGGGATCAGCAGCCAGGACACGTCGGCGACCCAGGCGGCCAGCATGATCGCCGCCGCGAGTTCCACCAGGATGAGCTGCTGGAGCCGCACCGGGCCCAGACCGCCGGGGCGGGGCAGGGTGCGCGGCGAGGCGGTGGCGGGGGGAGCCGACGGGGCCGGGGGCGCGGAGTCGCGTCTGCCGCTCGCCGGACCCCCTTGTCGCTGCTGTGCGCGGTTTCCGCGCCGAGTGCTCGTACCGCTGCTCATCCCCCGGACATCCCTTTCGCGAAGTGTGCGGCCGATCGTCGGCGAGAGCCTCCGCGGAGGTCCCGGCGACGGGCCAGGGGCGTCGACGGCCCCATCATCCATGCGAGTGGCTCACGGTACCCGCTGCGGAACGCGAGGCGACACAGGGGACGGCGAACCCCGGGCAGTCAGCCTGTCATGGACCGGCCCCGCACGGCGCGGTGCGGCGGGGAAGCTCTGTGAAGATGCGGGGACGGCCGCACACCTGGTGGACCGGCGTTCCGCGGCGCAGGGCATAGTAGGTGCCCGGGTGGGCGGAGCGGCCTTCGGGTACGTCGGGTTTCGGGCGCGTCGGGCTTCGAGTGCGAACGATGCCGTGCCCCCCGCGCGATCGAACCAACACCACGCGATCGAGCATGACAAAACGGGAGATACGGGGACCATGGCAAAGCGTCAGGACGAGCTCGCCGCCTACACGTTCGCGCGCAAGCGCACTGTCGCGGCGTTCCTGGCACCGTCGCCGGGCGGCTCGGAGGAGGGCGCCCCGCGCCCCGTCCGTACGGTGATGCCCAGCCTGGCGGTCGGCGTCGTACTGGTGGTGGGCTTCCTCGCCTGGGGCGTGATCAAGCCGACGGCGCCCCAGGGCTGGGACACCCCGGGCGAGTACATCATCGTCGACAGCGACTCCACGACCCGCTACGTCGTCCTCAACGACGAGGCGTCGAACGGCAAGAAGACGCCGACCCTGCACCCCGTCCTCAACTACGCCTCCGCCAAGCTCCTCCTGGACAAGGGCAAGGGCAGCGTCATCGAGGTCGCCGGCAAGGAGATCGACAAGAGCGACATCCCGCACGGCGCGACCCTCGGCATCCCCTACGCCCCCGACCGGCTGCCCGCCAAGGAGGACGCGGAGAAGCCGAAGACCTGGGCGGTGTGCGAGCGCCCGGCGCCGGGTTCGACCAACGCCATCGACCGGGCCGTCTTCGTCCTCGACGCCGCCGACGCCAAGTCGCTCGACGACACCGGCAAGGTCGACGCCCGCGAGGCCCTGTACGTCACCGACTCCAAGACCGGCGCGCAGTACCTGGTCGACGGCGACGGCAACCGCTTCCTGCTGGGCGGTGAGTCGGGCGTGAACACCACGACCATGGAGCAGCTGCGGGCCGCCGTCATCGGCGTCTCGGCCGAGCCGCAGCCGGTGAGCCAGGAGTGGCTGAGCACCCTCAACGACGGCGGGGAGATCGCCTTCCCGCAGGTCCCGTCCGTCGGCGAACCGACCTCGGTGCGGGGACTGCCCGCGGCGGCGGCCACGGTGGGCCGGGTGCTCAAGGCCAAGGACGCGCAGGGCGAGCAGTACTACGTCGTCCTCGAGGACAAGGTCGCCGCGGTCACGCCGTTCGTCGCCGACCTGCTCAAGGCGTCGCCCGCCGCCCAGCAGGCGTACGGGACGGACGGCATCGACGACATCCAGGTCGACACCCAGACCATCATCGCGGCCAACGGCGGCGCCGCCGACAAGTTCTACGCCGACAAGGGCTGGCCCCAGTCCGTTCCCGGGCAGGCCAACCCGGCGGCGACGGCGACCGACGAGGCGTACACCACCTCGTGCAGCGTGTACAAGGGGACCATCGGCGAGGACCAGAAGCCGGAGCTGGCCGCCTGGGCCGGGACGACGTACCCGAAGAAGGTCGTCGCCGACTCGCTGAGCGCCTCCGTCTCGTCCGGCTCGGGACTCCTCTTCCAGGAGGTCGCCGGTACGGCGGCCGGCGGCGGCGCGACGTACCTGCTGACCGACACGGGCCTGCGGTACGCGCTGCCGGCGAACAACGACAGCGAGGCGTCGGACAGCGACGGTTCCTCCGCTTCGGAGGGCGAGGCGAGCGAGACGGACAAGGCGCGTACCCGACTGGGCTACGAGGACGTCTCCAGCCCCGCGATCGTCCCCCAGACCTGGGCGACGTTCATCCCGAAGGGCCCCACTCTGGACACGGGCAGCGCGGCGCAGCCGCAGAGCCAGTGACGGACGACGGGCCGGGGAGGCATGTCACGGCATGGGCATCACAGTCTGATCGCCCAAGTGTGTAAGCCGTGTAACTGATTGGTCAGGTCTGTGTCGGAGTGACAGGCTGACGATAGAGTGTTCGCAGCGTTCAACGCTGCGAAACTTTCCGGGGGCCCGAGAAGGTTCCCGGAGCAACGACGACAACGGGGAAGGTTTCACCATGGCCGGCCAGTTCCGGGTAACAGAGGACGAACTCACCAAGCTCTCCGGTGACATCACCACCGTCAACGGTCAGCTGCAGGGAGAGATCCGCCGCCTCAACGGAGTGATCGACCAGATCGCCGGCGGCTGGCAGGGCCAGGCGGCGCAGTCCTACCGCCAGCTTCAGGACCGCTGGAACACGGATGCGAAGAAGATGAGCGACATCCTCGCCGACATCCAGGAAGCCGTGGACTCCACGCGGAGCAACTACTCCGCGTCCGAGGAGCAGCAGAACTCCGAGATCAGCAAGATCATGTCCGACTTCGGCTGATCACGCCGAGCTGACCTGAGCTGTTCTTCCCGACTCCGACCGCCGACGACCGACCACGGTCGCTCCGTGCCGGTCCGAGTCCCTCTCTACTGACCTTCCACGACTCTTCCTGACTACTCCTGAAAGGGAGCGACGATGTCGATCCTCGTCAATTACGCAACGATCACCAACGCGTCCACGGATGTGAAGACCACCGCGGGTCGCATCAAGCAGCAGCTCGACGACCTCGAGGCCGCGGTCAAGCGCGTCGCCAACACCTGGGAAGGCGAGGCGCAGGAGGGTTACCAGCGCAAGCAGCGCGAATGGGACCAGACCGCCCAGGACCTGCACGCGACGCTGCTGAAGATCTCCACGGCGCTGCAGAGCGCGGCCGACAACTACCAGGCCACCGAGAAGAGCAACGCCTCGACCTGGGGCTGAGCCGGCCCGTCACGACCCGGGGGATGTGACATGAAGCAGATCGGCCCAGCGGACGCGATGTCGTCGGCTGGGCCGAACTCTGCTTCAGGGATGTACCCCGAGGAGCGCAAGTACGCCTTGGGAGCCTGAAGATGGAGGGCCTGATCGTGAAGGTCCGGACAGCCCGTACGAGTGGCCGCAGCAGTTGCCGCACCAAGAGCCGCACCAGTGGAACCCGCGCACTTCAGCGGGCTTTCGGTGCGCTCGCGGTGACCGGCGTCTGCCTGGCCGCGGCGCCACCGGCGCTGGCGGACACCGGTTCCCCGGAGTCCGCCGTCGCCGACTTCGGCCTGTCGGCCAGCACGGAGTGCGTCTTCGGCGGCGACGTCATCAAGTCCACGCCGTGGTCACTCCAACGGGTCCTGCTGGACCAGCTGTGGGGACAGGCGACGGGCAAGGACGTCACCGTCGCGGTGATCGACACGGGCGTCGACGACTCCAACGCGCAACTGCGCGGCGCGATGGCCGCCGGCGGCAAGGACTACGTCGGTTCCACCGACGGCACCGAGGACCTCGAGGGCCACGGCACCCGGGTCGCGGGCATCATCGCCGCCCGGCAGATCGCGGGCACCGGTTTCGTGGGCCTGGCCCCCGACGCCAAGATCCTCTCCTACCGCTACACCGGCGGAGAGGACGAGCAGGGCAACTCGAAGACGATGTCGCAGGCGATCGGTGACGCGGTCGCCAAGGGCGCGGAGATCATCAACATCTCCTCGGACACCGCCGAGAAGGAGGACAACCTCCAACTGCGCAACGCCGTGGCGGCAGCCGTGGACGCGGGCGTCCTGGTGGTGGCGGCGGCCGGCAACGACGGAGCCGACGGCAAGTCCGCCGACACCTACCCGGCCTCCTACCCGGGCGTCCTGGCGGTGGCCGCCTCCGACCGCAACGACGAGCGCGCCTACTTCTCGCAGGCGGGCGACTTCGTGGACATCGCGGCACCGGGCGTCGGCATGGTCTCGACGGTCCCCAAGGGCGGCCAGTGCACCGCCGACGGCACGAGCTTCGCGGCACCGTACGTGGCAGGCGTCGCGGCCCTGCTGAAGGAAAAGAACCCGAAGTGGAGCGCGGCCCAGATCGCCACCCGCATCGAGGAAACGGCCCAACGCCCGGGCCGCGGCCCCAACCGCTACCTCGGCTGGGGCGTGATCGACCCGGTCGCGGCCCTGTCCGACCAGTCCACCCCCGCAACCACCCCGACCCCGGACCCCCCGGTCGAGGCCGGCTCCGACGGAGTCGTCCCCATGGCAGTGACCATGGGCGAAAGCGAGACGGAACGGGAACGCCGGACGGCCATCTACGTACTGGGCATCGGGGTGACCTTGGCCCTGGTGGTTGCGGGGGGCGGGGTGGCTGTGCGGGACTGGCGTAGTCGGCGGACTGGCGGGGCTGGCCGATGACTCGGCTGTCGAACGCTGAAGACTTGAATAACAGGGGAGAGGACAACGGGGTATGAGTAGCGGAATGCGGGTTGATCTTAGTGCTCTGGATGAGGTGATCCGGAGGCTTTGGTCGTTGCTGGACGACATGGACAAGGCGGGGGAGACGTCGAAGTACAACACGGAGATCTCGGTTAGTGCGTTCGGGAACGGGGCGACGTTCAAGGAAGCGGGCGATCTCTTCAGTGCTCATCAGACAGCAAAAAGTGACCTAGAGGGCGCGATTGAGAAGCTCCACAACCTGATTGACCAGTTCGGTAAAAGTACTTCCAAGGTAAAAGACAAGTACACCGAGCAGGAATACGCAAACAAGAATCAAATGGGGGGTGGAGGGGAAGGGTCCTTCAAGTAGCCGGATCAACTCTCACCCAGTAAGGAGAAAGCAAAATGGCCGGTGACAAGGGACTGCCCGCCCCTGTAATCGAAAGTGATGTCTGTGTTGCGGACCCAGATCGACCGCAGACTAAGACTTCTTTCATCAACTACTCACTCAAAGAGCTCAAGCAAATGCTTGAGGGGACTAACCCAGGCGCGATTGAGAATGTTGGCCATCACTGGGGCGAGGTGAGTGAGATTCTCGCTGGCGACTCAGATGGCGGCATTGCGGGAGCGCTGGAAAAGTCGATCGACAACGTCCTGGAGCACTGGGAGGGCGAAGCTGCTCAAGCATTCGAGAAAGAGGCGCGCAAGATCGCGCAGAGTCTCCGCAACGCGGCTTGGCAGGCAGACCTCAACAGTAGTCAGATGATCGATGCTGGCTCGCAGTTGCGCAGGTACAAAGACCAGCTGGACGATATCAAAGAGCCCAGCGGCTGGGCCAAGGTCGGTGACGCCCTCAGTGACTGGCAATGGGACAATGGTGAAGCAGTCGCTAACGACCTGAAAGACCGGAAGTTGACGACTGCGGAGATTGCGCAGATCAACGAAGGTAAAATCGGTGCGAGCCGAGAAGCCCAACTCAATGGCGTTGCAGTCATGGAGAACCTGGGTGCTCAATACATGCGGGTCACGCGGAACTTCAACAATAATCCTGTGGTCGATGACGACGGATACGTCGGGGAGCCAAGCCGCAATGTGGAATATCCCCCAGCCGTCAACGTTCCTAGCGGAAGCGCATCACGGCCAAGTGGCTCGGGTTCAACTAGCAAGCCATGGAACGCAGGTTCCACCAGCACCATCACACCCGCCCCCTCCGTGTCTCCTGGTCGCACCATTACGGGAGCCACTCAGCTGCCCACGTCGAAGACGAAGGTAGACGGCATTGCTCCCGGGCTTACGGGACCTAGTACCAGCATGACCGGGGGCGCTGTGGGCGGTAGTGCTGGCGGCGGCGCCGGTGGTACTCAAGGGTTGGGTGTTGTGGCGCCAGGCGGAGGGGTCGGCGTCGGCCGAAGTGGCGGGACCGGGCGCGGTGTTGGAATCAGCGGCGGGCGAGGAAGTAACACCGGCGGTACAGCAGCGGGACGTGGGGCCGGCGGTCGTGCCGGTATCGGTGGCACGGGTGCTGGAGCAGGTGCAGCGGGTCGTGCCGGCGCTGGTGCGGGCGGTCGTGGAGCTCTCGCGAAGTCCCGTGGTGGCGTAGTGGGTGCGGCCAAGGGGATCAGTAGTAAGGGGACCGGCGGAGGTGCTGGTCTGCACGGCAGTCGGGGTGGAACGCAACGCGGAGCTGCAGCTGGCGGAGGAGCAAGCTCCCTGGGCCGTAAGGGCCGTCGACCCGAGGACGAGAACAACACTGGAGACCGTCCGGACTACCTCGTCGAGGACGAGGAGACCTGGATCTCTGAGCAAGACCGTAACCGGAACGTACCGCGGACCATCGAATAGACGCGCAGACGAGCCGCACGCATCAGTCGTGCGGCTCGTCTGTGTCGATGCTGGACACTCCAGCAGTAATTGAGTGAGGAGCAGGACAATGACTTTCAGGCGAGTCTGGTCCACGACAGGAGTCGTGGCACTGGCAGGAGCGCTGCTCCTCACTGCGGCGCCAACAGCCTCTGCGGATTACATCAGAGATCGGCAGTGGCCCCTAAGCGCCTTTGCAGCGGAGGATGTCTGGGCCGAATCGCAAGGAGCGGGCGTCATCGTGGCAGTCGTCGACTCTGGCGTCGACGACACGCATCCCGATCTAACCGGGCAAGTCCTGGAGGGAAAAGATTTCACAGGTGCCGGGGACGCCCACGAAGATCTTGTCGGTCATGGCACCAAGATGGCGAGTCTTATCGCGGGCCATGGGCACGGCTCCGGCAGTGATTCCGGTGTCATTGGATTGGCGCCGAAAGCCAAAATTTTGCCATTGCGTACCCTGCAGACGAAGCAAGATAGGAATCTAGACGAGACTTGGGGTTCGGCAGTTAAGTATGCTGTGGACAATGGCGCGAAAGTAATCAATATGTCGTTTGCGGCTCAAGGAGGATCGAAGACAACGAGCGATGGCCGTGAGGCCATCGCTTATGCCCAGGCGCATGATGTGGTAGTTGTTGCAGGGTCCGGTAACTCGGGATCGGTAGCTGTGAGTGAACCGGCGGCACTGCCCGGAGTTGTATCTGTCGGTGCCGTGGATCAAGACGCTAACGTATGGACGGATTCGAATACCGGCAAGGGGCTAGTTCTCACAGCGCCCGGTGTCGACATCGTCGGTGCAAATAACACGATGTCCAACGGGTACGGTGTGGCTAGTGGAACTTCAGACGCAACGGCTTATGTGTCAGCTGCTGCCGCCCTGGTTCGTTCCAAATTTCCTAACCTCTCCGCCGGTCAGGTAATCAACCGCCTGATCAAGTCGGCCACCTTGAAGCAGCACGAGGGACTGAAGGCACCCGACGAAGAATACGGCTACGGCATCGTCCGCCCATACTCCGCGCTCACGATGGACATCCCTGCAGGCCCGAAAGAAAACCCCCTCGGTCAGCTCAAGGAAGACTCTGCCACCAGTGGCGCGGCCGGGAAAGCGGATTCCTCGCAAACCCAGGGAGATGACTCTTTCACCAGCAAGGTCGTCGTCATCGGCGGCATCGCGGCAGTTGTGATCGTAGCCGTCATCGTCTTTGCGGTGGTCCGTAGTCGTCGTAACCGCGGCGGCGGCTCTGGTCCCGGAGGCCCCGGAGCCGGGACGCCTTCTTATGGCGCGGGCTACCCGCCTCAGCAGCCCAACCCCTACGCCCAACAGCCTCCGCAACCCGGTCAATGGCAGTAATTACTGTTCGCAGGCGTCGGCGGAAACGCTCGCCCGGATGTATGGCGCCGATGTAAGGGAAGAATGTCAAACAGCGAGACTTCATACTATGAGCCGGGCGCGGGCAGGGAACTGGCTCGAAAGTTCGAGTTGCAGGCGTACGACTTGAGGGCGTACCTGAAAAACTTCGAAGAAGAAACCGGAGAAGAGGCGATTGCTGACGGTTTCGGCGTTCTGGCTGAATCGGCAGAGGTAACTTCCGCCTACATCTCGTACTCCGCCGACGTCGTCAGTGCGATGAAAGCCGTGCATGAGCACATGGACGCGATCGCCGAGGCTCTGCGCAAGGTAAATCGCGATACCGAGGCGACAGACGATGACCTCGCAGTTCTCTTCGGGAAGCAGGCGGGTGGCAGTCAGTGAGCGGGAACGAGTCCGCAGCCGAAGAGATCATCGAACTGGGTATTGAAGTCTGTAATCCCGGTGGTCGTCCGGACGAGTTGAAATCCGCAGCCAAAGCATGGCGCCAACTGAAGACCGACGTCGAGGGCTTGGTCACCTCCCTGGACAGGGACGTCAGGGGGACAGTAGGCCACACTTGGCGGGGCGAGGCGGCCAATGCCTTCCAAGCGCATTGGGGCGAGTTCGCCGCTGCTGTGCGGAGCGCTACGAACGACTTCGAGGAAACGGCCAAGGGTCTTGAAGATGCCGCCAAATGCATCCAAGAGGTCAATGACGAAATTCACGACATCTACCTGGAGATCGGTATCTCCATCGGTGTCTCCGTAGGTATGTCGTTCCTTACGCTTGGCGTCTCGGCAGCCGCCGGTACCGCACGCGTCACGATGCTGGTCACACGAGCACTTGACGCCGCTGGCCGTCTGGGAAACCTTCTGCGCGAGATCGGTGCCATCTTCCGCACTCTGTACAACGGAGGGAAGGTGGGCAAGTTCGTCACCGAGGGGGCGTTGAACTGGGCTGGAGGAACTGCCGGAGGGATGGTCACCAGCCAGCTGAGCGGTAAGGGATGGGAAGTCGGCACCAACATGATCGGCGGGCTGACGGGCGCGACTGTTGGTACCGTCACAGGTAAGGCTGTGACTGCGCTGGGGGGCAAGGAAATCTCAAGCGGGATCGCAGGTGGTGCGGCGGGAGGCATGTCGGGGGACTACGTGGACTCTGTGCGTCAGGGCGAGGACTACGACATCCGGCAAAGCCTCGTCACTGGTGTTACCGGAGGCGCAGCCGGCGGCCTCGGCGGCGGTGCCAGGGCCGTGGACCGAGGTTTCGACGATTTGGCTCGTGGGCTGAGGAACGACAACGACTTTTCCTTCGCCGGGAGCCGATCGGAGCACGAGGTCGCCGGTACCGACGCGGCGTGGGGCGCCACTACCCCGGTAGCAGGGGGTGTCGCCGCCAACGCGGCGAAGGACGGGTTCGACAGCGTGGACAAGAGTGCGAAAAAGACGCGGACAGCGGCCGAGCAGGGAACTGCTGAGAAAACCGGAAGCGCGCTTGACCGTATTCGCGAGGACTTTGGCTGATGGCTCGTGCACAAGTGAATCACGTACCCGTCGACACTGCTTCGAAGGTGGGGGCATGGTGTGCGCGGTTGGGGCTCGCTGTTCTGCTGACTCTGCCAGGTCTGTGGTTGTTCTGTGGAGCTCCGGAAGTCCGGCGGCAGCTGATGCTGGCCGCTCTTGGTCTTCTGCTGCTCAGCGTGATTGGCATCGCCTCGCTGCAGCGGATGTCCTGGGGGCGCCGATCTGTGGCCGAAGTCGGTGAGGCTCTGCGCGCCAACGCGGTAGCTGGTGCCCTTGATCGTCCTCCTGCTCCTGGTTCTCTTCCTCTGCCGTGTGTGCTTCCTTCAAGACGAGGGCGACAGTTTCGGAGCGCTGCCTGGGGTATTGCGCTCGCCAGTGCGCTCATCGGAATCCTCTCCTTGGCGTGGGGGGCAGCGCAGAGAGACGAAACGATGGAACGCCTTCACTCTGCCGGGGCGCACTTCGAGTACGTACGTGCGGAGAAGGTCAGCAACGTACAGAGGAAGTCGTCCAGAGGTAAGGACCCTTACACAGCCACAGTGGTCGTGACATTGCCTGTCGCCGACGGCAGGAAATCTGTGGCGACAACCGTCAAGACGACGACGAACGATCAGTTGCGTACGGGTGACTTCGTTCAGGTTCTGTATGCGCCGGCGCGACCTGAACTGGGAGCGGTGGCTGGAGACAAACGCAGTCTCGAATGGAAGCTGCGTGGGCTGACGATGCCGACGTTCGAGCGCTGGGGCTTCATCGTGCTGTGGGTAATCTGCTTGCTTGCTTCCGTCTATCACGTTTGGGACAGATACAGCTTCCGCTCGATGTCACGTCTGGGCGGAGCTGACCGAGCGCTCCGAGGGAGCTACACGCGGGAGGGCGGGTCGAGTGCCGCAGAAGGAGGGCCGGCGACTGAAGGGGGAGTCTACTTGGAGGTGCAGACGCACGGTGAGCGGGTGCGCTTCCATGCGGACACGGGCCAGTTCGGTCTGCCGGAGGCGATGAAGGGGGAGCATCTCTGGCTGTGCTGGGACACTCGTCGTGGGGCGCGCGGCGGGCGACTGTCGGCGAGCAGGACGCCGGCTGCACTGATCTTCGATACCGACGTAGTGGTGCACGGAATGATCAGCGTGCAACAGGCCCGGCGGCTGTGCGGACATGCTGCTCCTGTGGAGAAGACGGGGACACCGGCGCGGCAGCAGTGCTCTCTACGTCTTTTCGATGTGAGGTCCTGCTGGCCTCTTTACGCCAGCCCTCTGTCATTGCAGGCGGCGGCGGTAGTTATCGCTTGCGCTGTCGCGTTGACTTTTGAGATCACAGGCGGCTGGCGCTTCGCTTTCGGCGTGATCGGTCTTCTGGGCGTGCTCGTGGTGGCTGGAGACGTCCTGGCTGGGAACGTGCCCGCGACCAGAGTCGGACGAGTCCCTTCATAGGAGTGCGCCTCCGCTCAATGGCGACTTCCGGTCGTCAGCAGCGCAGCCTTGAGGAAGGCAGCAGATCGGGACAGTGTGTCGGCGGCGGTTGAACCTGGGTTCTGGATCACTTTCCGTGCAGCGCTGACGGACGGTCACGGGACCGACCCGGTTCGCCGTACGGTCACCCGGCCA
>NZ_JBQOUX010000115.1:0-25869 GCF_052216785.1 Streptomyces sp. JW3
GCTGCTGGGCGGCCGCGGGCTTGGGCGCGGCGGCCGGCTTCGGCGCGGCCGGACCCGGACGGGGGGCCGACTGCGCCGGGGAGGGCGCCGCGGGCCTGGGGGCTGCCTTGCGGGGCGCGCCGGGCTTGCCGGCGGACCGGCCGTTCCCGTTGCCCTGCTGGAAGGCGTCAGTCAGTTTGCGTACGACAGGCGCTTCGATCGTCGAAGACGCCGAACGGACGAATTCACCGAGTTCCTGGAGCTTGGCCATGACGACCTTGCTCTCGACACCGAACTCCTTGGCGAGTTCGTAGACCCGGACCTTAGCCACTTCGCTCCTTTGAGGTCCGGGTTGCGTCCGGACCGTCGCTAGTTCATGGGCGTACTCATCGCGTACTCATCGAGTGCTCATCGCAATCTCGACCTGCTTTCGACTCGCGAGGTACCAAGCCGCACGGGGTTCCGTACGGCACGTCTTACTGTGTCTGCTCGACGTACTGGCGCAACGCCTTTACGTCGAGCGGTCCCGGGACGCGCAGTGCCCTCGGGAACGCCCGGCGGCGTACCGCCTGGTCGAGACAGACCTGGGTGGGGTGAACGTACGCACCCCGGCCGGGCAGCGTACCGCGTGGATCGGGGGCGCATTCGCCTCCGACCGCCACGGTGCGCAGCAGTCCGGTCTTGGCCGCTCGCTCCCGGCACCCCACACAGGTGCGTTCAGGGCATGCACGAGCACGCGTCCGGCCAGACACCGCTAAGTCTACCTCCCCGCGCCGACCTCACCCCTTTCGGGGCAACGATCGAACCCGCTGCTTGCCACAAGCTGTCGTGATCTCAGCCACCGGCGGCTTGGATCTATTCCCCGGGCTGCTCGGTGTCCGGGCGGATGTCGATGCGCCAGCCGGTCAACCGGGCGGCGAGCCGGGCGTTCTGGCCCTCCTTGCCGATGGCCAGCGACAGCTGGTAGTCGGGCACCGTCACCCGGGCCGAGCGGGCCGCCATGTCGACGATCTCCACCTTGGTGACCCGGGCCGGGGAGAGCGCGTTCGCCACCATGTCGGCCGGGTCGTCCGACCAGTCCACGATGTCGATCTTCTCGCCGTTCAGCTCGCCCATCACGTTGCGGACCCGGCCGCCCATCGGGCCGATGCAGGCGCCCTTGGCGTTGAGTCCGGAACGGGTGGAGCGGACCGCGATCTTGGTGCGGTGGCCGGCCTCGCGGGCGATCGCGGCGATCTCGACACTGCCGTCGGCGATCTCCGGGACCTCCAGCGCGAACAGCTTCTTCACCAGGTTCGGGTGGGTGCGGGAGAGGGTCACGGACGGGCCGCGCACGCCCTTGGCCACCCGGACCACGTAGGACCGCAGCCGGGTGCCGTGCGGGTAGGTCTCGCCGGGGACCTGCTCCTGCACCGGCAGGATGGCCTCCAGCCTGCCGATGTCGACCAGCACGTTCTTCGGGTCGCGGCCCTGCTGGACCACACCGGTGACGATGTCGCCCTCGCGGCCGGCGTACTCGCCGAGCGTGGCGTCGTCCTCGGCGTCCCGCAGCCGCTGGAGGATGACCTGCTTGGCGGTGGTGGCGGCGATCCGGCCGAAGTCCGACGGGGTGTCGTCGAACTCGCGCGGCTGCTGCCCCTCCTCCAGGTCGTCCGGGTCCTCCTTCGCCCACACGGTCACATGACCGGAGTCCCGGTCGAGCCTGACGCGCGCGTGGCGGCGGCTTCCCTCGGTGCGGTGGTAGGCGATGAGGAGGGCCGACTCGATCGCCTCGACCAGCAGGTCGAAGGAGATCTCCTTCTCCCGCACCAAGCCCCGCAGGGCACTCATGTCGATGTCCACGGCTACGCCTCCTCCTCTTCTTCCTTCATGTCGTTCTTGTCCCGCTTGTCCTGCGGGTCCTGCTTGTCCTTGCGGTTGAACTCGACCTGGACCCGCGCCTTGGCGATCTCGTCGAAGCCGAGCCCCCGGGCGGTGGCCTTGCGGCCCTTCACGCCGGGTACTTCGAGGTCGAGTCCGTCGTCGCGCACGCCGAGGACGCGGGCGATCAGCTCGCCGCCCTCGGTGAGCTGGAACCGCACCAGGCGGTCGACGGCGCGTACGTAGTGGCGGTGCTCGGTCAGGTCGCGCTCGGCGCCCGGGGTGCCCACTTCGAGGGTGTACTCCCCCTCGCCCATCGCGTCGGTCTCGTCGAGCTTCGCCGAGAGCGCGCGGCTCACATCGGCGATCGCGTCCAGATCCGCTCCGGTGTCGGAGTCGACGACGACGCGCAGCACACGCTTGCGTCCGACCGAGTCCACCGCGATCTCTTCCAGATCCAGACCCTGGGAGGCGACCAGCGGTTCCAGCAGGTGTCGCAGCCTCTCGCTCTGGGTGGTGCTCATCCGGGTGACTCCTCGGCCGCGTGTGCTGTTGTGGGATGGGTCGCGTGTCTGGTCAAAGGGTATCCGGTCGCGGAGGGTGTTGCCGTCCACCTGGGTGCGGCGGTGCCGCTGAGTGGTGCCGGGCGGCCGCCCGGGTACGGTGATCAAGGCGCGCCGTGCCGGGCGCCCGCCTCCCCTTCCCGCCGCTGTTCGTACGAGCCTGCCGAGGACGTCTGCCGTGTCGTCGTTGCCCTCATGGTCGCGCCCGCCGCGCCGAAGGAGCCTGCTTGCCACCGTCGCCGGAGCGGCGCTGCTGGCCGGCTGCACCGGTGCCGCCGATTCCGGCGGTCAGGACGCCTCCTCCGAGGCGGCCGACCGGGCCCGCGCGCGGGCGGCTCGGGACAGTACGGAGCTGGCCGGGCGGTACGACGCCGTGCTCGCCTCGCATCCGGCGCTGGCCGAGCGGCTCGGTCCGCTGCGGGCGGAGGTGGTCCGGCACGCGGCGGCGTTCGGCGGGACTGGTACGGCGTCCCCGTCGGCCGCCGCCTCGCCGTCCGGTTCGGCGCGGGCCGCGGGGCCGGACGGGGCGGCCGCCGACCCGGTACCGGCGGCCGAGCAGGACGCGCTGGCCCTGCTCGCCACCGCCGAGCGGAAGCTGTCCGACCGGCGGCTCGCGGCCCTCGGCGAGGTGCCGGGCGAACTGGCCCGGCTGCTGGCCTCGGTGGCCGCGGCGGGCTCGGCGCACGTGTATCTGCTGACGAAGGGCGACCGGTGAGCGACGAGTCGGGGAAGAAGCGGCAGCTCAAGGCGGTCCAGGCAGCCCTGGCCGCCGAGCACGCGGCGGTCTACGGCTACGGGGTGGTCGGCGGCCGGGTGGGCGCGGACCGGCGTACGGAGGCACAGGCGGCGTACGACGCGCACCGGGCGTGGCGGGACGCGCTGGGGCGCGAGGTGCGCGACCTCGGGGCGACGCCGGTCGCCGCCCGGGCGGGGTACGCGCTGCCCTTCGCGGTGCCCGACGCGGCCGCGGCGGCGCGGCTGGCGGCGGAACTGGAGGAGCGGGTGGCCGGGGTCTACTCGGACCTGGTGCGGGCGGTGGACGGGGACCGCCGCAAGGCGGCGGCCGAGGCGCTGCGGGAGGCGGCGGTCCGCGCGGTGCGCTGGCGCGGCGGGAGCGTAGCCTTCCCTGGGCTCGCCGAGCGGTCCGGCGCCGGGGCGGCGCCTGCGGCACCGACCGCGTGACACGCAGGGGGAACACCCGCACGGGAAGGGAACGGCTCGCGCATGGCTTTCGAACCGCCGCGGCGTCTGGTCAAGGCGCTCGGTGAGACGGCACCGGACGGTGCCGCCTGGCTGGCCGGCCTGCCCGAGGCGGCTCGTCGGGCCGTCGCTCTACGCGGGTTGACCGTCGAGCGGGTGCAGGTGCCCGGTGGGCGCGGCAGCCTGGTGGTGCTGGTGCGGACCTCCGACGGGACGCCCGCGGTGCTGAAGCTGGCCCCGCCGCGGGCCCGGCCGGAGAGCGAGCGGGCGGCGCTGGCGCACTGGGCCGGCCGGGGCGCCGTACGACTGCTGGAGCCGCCCGTGACCGAGGGCGTACTGCTGCTGGAGCGGCTGCACCCGGAGGTGTCGGTGCGGTCGCTGCCGGAGGCGCGGGCGCTGCTGGAGGCGGCGGGGACGCTGCGGCGGCTGTGGGTGGCGCCGCCCGCCGACCACCTGTTCGAGACGGTGGCCGGGCGGACCGGGCGGCAGGCGACGGCGATGCGCGCGGGCGCCGAGGCCGACCCGCGGGCGGCGCCCCTGGTGGACGCGGCGCTGGCGGTCCGCGAGGAGCTGCTGGCCGCGCCGCCGCAGGAGCGGCTGCTGCACGGCACGTTCCGGCAGAGCAAGGTGCTCGCCGGGGATCGGCTGCCGTGGCTGGCGGTGGGCCCGGACCCGGTGGTGGGCGAGCCGGCCTTCGACCTGTCCCGGCTGGTCCGGGACCGGGTGGAGGACCTGATCGCCCAGCCGTCCGGCGCGTCGACGGTCCGCCGCCGCATCAAACGGCTCGCGGAGTCCCTGGAGGTCGACCGGGACCGGCTGCGCGGCTGGACCCTGTTCCGGGCCGTGGAGTCGGGCGTCCGGGCGTCCCGGGTGGGCCGCCCCCGGGACGCGGAACTGCTGCTGGAGTTCGCGGGCTGGCTGTGACGCGGCGCTGCCGCGCGGGTTTCCGCCGCCGGGTTCGGTACCGGCAGCGGGACGGGCAGGGCACGGCAGGGCGGGGCGGGACACGGCAGGGTGTGACGGAGCCATCGTCCAGCCGGCGCGGGCCCGGCCCCGGGGGGCCGGTGGGCGTCGCGTTGATGGCAGACCGGTGGGCGCGCCGGACGGCGGACCGGTGGGCGCACACCGGACGACAGACCCGTGGGCGCGCCGGACGGCGGGCCGAGGTGCGCGCCGGGCAGCAGATCAGGGTGCGCGCCGGACGACAAACCCGTGGGCGCACCGGACGACAGACCAGAGTGCACGCCGGACGACAGATCCGTGGGCGCGCCGGGCAGCAGACGAGGGTGCGTGCCGGACGGCGGGCGGTGCCTGCCCGGCCGGGCCGGGGCGGGCAGGCCGGGCGTGCGGTCAGGCCGTGGCGGTCAGGCGGGTGATGGCTTCCTCGACCGGGAGTTCCTCGCGCTCGCCGGTGCGGCGGTCCTTCAGTTCGACGACGCCCTCGGCGGAGCGGCGGCCGGCCACCAGAATCTGCGGTACGCCGATCAGCTCGGCGTCGGTGAACTTCACGCCCGGGGAGACCCCGGCCCGGTCGTCGACCAGGACCCGGACCCCGGCGGCGGAGAGCTGCTCGGAGACGTCCAGGGCCAGCTCGGTCTGGACCGCCTTGCCCGCGGCGACCACGTGCACGTCGGCCGGCGCGACCTCCTTGGACCACACCAGGCCCTTGTCGTCGGCGTGCTGCTCGGCGAGGGCGGCCACCGCGCGGGAGACGCCGATGCCGTAGGAGCCCATCGTCACCCGGACCGGCTTGCCGTTCTGGCCGAGGACGTCGAGCTTGAGGGCGTCGGCGTACTTGCGGCCGAGCTGGAAGATGTGGCCGATCTCGATGGCGCGGTCCAGCTTGAGGCCGGTGCCGCACTTGGGGCAGGGGTCGCCCTCCTGCACGACCACGACGTCGACGTACGCGTCGACCTCGAAGTCGCGGCCCGCGACGACGTTCCTGGCGTGGGTGTGCTCCTTGTTGGCGCCGGTGATCCACGCGGTGCCGGGCGCGACCCGCGGGTCGGCGAGGTAGGTGACCTTCTCGCCCAGGCCCTGCGGGCCGACGTAGCCGCGGACCAGGTCGGGGCGGCCGACGAAGTCCTCGGCGGTGACCAGTTCGACGGCCGCGGGCGCGAAGTGCGCCTCCACCTTGTCGAGGTCGACCTCGCGGTCGCCGGGCACGCCCACGGCGACGATCTCGCCGTCCACCTTGACCAGCAGGTTCTTCAGGGTGGCGGAGGCCGGCACGCCGAGCGAGGCGGCGAGGGTCTCGATGGTGGGGGTGTCGGGGGTGGGGATCTCTTCGAGGGCGGGCACGGCCGAGCCGTCGACCGGCTTCAGCTCGTACGTGATCGCCTCGGTGTTGGCCGCGTAGTCGCAGTTCGGACAGTCCGCGAAGGTGTCCTCGCCGGCCTCGGCGGGGGCCAGGAACTCCTCCGACTTGGAGCCGCCCATCGCGCCGGCGGTCGCCGCGCAGATCCGGTAGTCCAGGCCGAGGCGCTCGAAGATCCGCTGGTAGGCGGCGCGGTGCAGGGCGTACGCCTCGGCGAGGCCCTCGTCGGCGGTGTCGAAGGAGTAGGAGTCCTTCATCAGGAACTCGCGGCCGCGCAGGATGCCGGCCCGGGGGCGGGCCTCGTCGCGGTACTTGTTGGCGATCTGGTAGAGGATCACGGGCAGGTCCTTGTAGGAGGACGCCTGGTCCTTCACCAGCAGGGTGAAGATCTCCTCGTGGGTGGGGCCGAGCAGATAGTCGCCGCCCTTGCGGTCCTGGAGGCGGAACAGCTCGGGGCCGTACTCCTGCCAGCGGCCGGTCGCCTCGTAGGGCTCGCGGGGCAGCAGGGCGGGGAGGGTCACCTCCTGGGCGCCGATGGCGTCCATCTCCTCGCGCACGATGCGCTCCACGTTGGCGAGCACCTTCTTGCCGAGCGGCAGCCAGCTCCACAGGCCGGCGGCGGTGCGGCGGACGTAGCCGGCCCGGACCAGCAGCTTGTGGCTGAGGACCTCGGCGTCGGCCGGGTCGTCGCGCAGCGTCTTCGCCAACAACTTCGACATGCGCTGGACCGGTGCGTTCGCCATGGTTCTCGTGTCTCCTGCGAAGTAAGGGTGATGACGAACGAGGTTAGCCGGGCGGTCGCGGGTGGCGGAAATCGGTTAACGCCTCATCGCCGCAGCAGCGGGAGGGGGGCGCCCATCACGGCGTACGGCTTGGGGGCGCTGGGGAAGAGGACCTGGCGGGCCAGGTCCTGGTAGCCGAGGGAGCGGTACAGGCCGCGGGCGGGGCTGTCGGTGTCGATCGCGGAGAGGATCGAGCGGGGCTCGGCGGCGCCGTCGGTGATGGTGGTGATCAGGGCGCGGCCCACGCCGAGGTTCTGGTGGGCGGGGTGCACGTGCAGCTCGGTGATGACGAAGGAGTCGTCCAGCCAGGCGTCGGTGCCCTGGGCGCGGAGGTAGGGCTCGACGATCGTGGACCACCAGTGGGCGCGGTCGTTGGGCATGCCGTAGACGAAGCCGGCCAGGTGTCCGGCGGGGGTGCTGGCGCCGAGGGCGCGGGCGCCCGGGTGGGTCATGTGGCGCAGGACGATCTGGCGGCGGACGGCGACCTCGTCGGGGCCGAGTCCGAAGGCGGCGGCTTGGACGGCCAGGGCCTCGTCGACGTGGGCGGCGAGGTCCAGGGGGCCGATCACTACGTCCATGCGGGGAGCCTACAGGGGGTGCCGGGACGCGTTTCAGAACAGGACGCTCATGAACGCGCCGACCTCCTGGAAGCCCACCCTGCGGTACGTCCGTCTGGCCGCCGTGTTGAAGTCGTTGACGTAGAGGCTGGCCGTGGGGGCGATGTCGGTGAGGGCGTGGCGCAGGACCGCGGCCATGCCGGGGGCGGCGAGGCCCTTGCCGCGGTGTTCGGGGGCGACCCAGACGCCCTGGATCTGGCAGGCCCGGTCGGTGGCGGCGCCGATCTCGGCCTTGAAGACGACCCGGCCGTCGGCACCGAAGCGGGCGAAGGAGCGGCCGGCGCCGACGAGTTCGGCGACCCGGGCCTGGTAGAGGAGGCCGCCGTCGCCGGCCAGCGGGGAGATGCCGACCTCTTCGGTGAACATCGCCACGCAGGCCGGCATGATCGCGTCCATCTCGTCCTTTCGGACCCGGCGGACGTGCGGGTCGGGGGCGATGTCGGCGGGCATCCGGTCGGTGACCATGAGCGGCTGGCGGCGCCGTACCTCGCGGGCCGGGCCCCAGCTGGGTTCGAGCAGCCGCCACAGCTGGGTGGTGGCCTCGGCGGGGCCGACGATGGAGGAGCAGCGGCGGCCGGCCCGGCGGGCGCGGTCGGCGAAGGCGCGCACGGCGCGCGGGGTGGCGCAGATGGGGACCAGGTTGGCGCCCGCGTAGCACAGGGAGGTCAGCATGCCGTCCTCGTACCAGCCCCACATCTCGCCGCCGAGCCGCCACGGGTCGAGGCCGGCGACCTGCACCCGGGAGGTCACGAAGGCGTTCGTGACCGGCTCGCGGTCGAGGACGGCGAGCGCGGCGTTCAGGTCGCTCGGTTCGAGGACCCGGGAGGTGGTCTGCGTCAACACGTGCGGGGCCTCACCCTGGGGTCTGCTGATCTCCGCACTGTACCTGCGGAGGCTTGGTGGCGTCGCCCCGCGTTGTCGTTGCCGTTGCCTTGCCGGTGGTCGTCGGCTGCCGTGCCGTCTCCGGGGGCTGCCGCCCCCGGACCCCCGCTGTCGGCCCTGAACGGGCCTCGTCCTCAAACGCCGGACGGGCTGGGATGCCGACCCCGCCGAGAGGGCACCGAAAAGACTCAGCCCGCGACCGCCACAGACGGCTCCCCGGACGCCACGCCGTCCGCCTCCATCTGTTCGGCCAGCTTCATGGCCTCCTCGATGAGGGTCTCGACGATCTTGGACTCGGGGACGGTCTTGATGACCTCGCCCTTGACGAAGATCTGGCCCTTGCCGTTGCCGGAGGCGACGCCGAGGTCGGCCTCGCGGGCCTCGCCGGGGCCGTTGACGACGCAGCCCATGACGGCGACGCGGAGCGGGACCTCCATGCCGGTGAGGCCGGCGGTGACCTCTTCGGCCAGCTTGTAGACGTCGACCTGGGCGCGGCCGCAGGACGGGCAGGAGACGATCTCCAGGCCGCGCTGGCGCAGGTTGAGCGACTCCAGGATCTGGTTGCCGACCTTGACCTCCTCGACCGGCGGGGCGGACAGGGAGACCCGGATGGTGTCACCGATGCCCTGGGAGAGCAGCGCGCCGAAGGCGACGGCCGACTTGATGGTGCCCTGGAAGGCGGGGCCGGCCTCGGTGACGCCGAGGTGCAGCGGGTAGTCGCACTGGGCGGCGAGCTGGCGGTACGCCTCGACCATGACGACCGGGTCGTTGTGCTTGACGGAGATCTTGATGTCCCGGAAGCCGTGCTCCTCGAAGAGCGACGCCTCCCACAGCGCGGACTCGGCCAGCGCCTCGGGGGTCGCCCTGCCGTACTTCTGGAGCAGCCGGCGGTCCAGCGAGCCCGCGTTCACGCCGATCCGGATCGGGGTGCCGTGGTCCTTGGCGGCCTGGGCGATCTCCTTGACCTTGTCGTCGAACTGCTTGATGTTGCCGGGGTTGACCCGGACCGCGGCGCAGCCCGCCTCGATGGCGGCGAAGACGTACTTGGGCTGGAAGTGGATGTCGGCGATGACCGGGATCTGCGACTTGCGGGCGATGACCGGGAGCGCGTCGGCGTCGTCCTGGGTGGGGCAGGCCACCCGGACGATCTGGCAGCCGGAGGCGGTCAGCTCGGCGATCTGCTGGAGGGTGGCGCCGATGTCGGAGGTGCGGGTGGTGGTCATCGACTGCACCGACACGGGGGCGTCGCCGCCCACGGCCACCGAGCCGACCTGGATCTGCCGGCTCTTCCGGCGTTCGGCGAGCCTGGTCGGAACGGACGGCATGCCGAGAGAAATCGCAGTCATCTGCTGTGCAACCCCAAGTCGTGGATCAAGGCCCGGTCCCGTCAGCGGCGGGCTCCGATCATTCGAGATTACGGCACCGGGTGTGCGCCGGGCACATTCCGTCGCCGTAAACGCACTCGAAGGGAGGCGGCCCGGCACAAGTGTGCCGGGCCGTCGTGAATGGTGGGTGGCTAGGAGATTTTCACCGGGTTCACCACGTCGGCGACCAGGACCAGCAGGGTGAAGCAGACGAAGACGCCCGCCACCACGTAGGCCACCGGCATGAGCTTCGCCACGTCGAACGGTCCGGGGTCGGGGCGGCGCAGCACCTTCGCCACGTTGCGGCGCAGCGCTTCCCACAGGGCGCCCGCGATGTGCCCGCCGTCCAGCGGGAGCAGCGGGAGCATGTTGAACAGGAAGAGCGAGAGGTTGAAGCCGGCCACCAGCATCACGGCCATGGCGAGCTGCTGGGTGGGCGGGATGTCCAGGGTGAAGATCTCGCCGCCGACCCGGGCGG
Source organism: Streptomyces sp. JW3 (assembly GCF_052216785.1). NCBI lineage: Bacteria > Bacillati > Actinomycetota > Actinomycetes > Kitasatosporales > Streptomycetaceae > Streptomyces > Streptomyces sp. JW3. The sequence goes on from NZ_JBQOUX010000115.1 coordinate 10,043, forward strand.
CGCCGACCACGCCCATCGGGGAGTCGGGTTCGCGCGGTCCGTCGCCGAAGGCGGCGTCCCACAGGGCCGGGATCTTGCTGGGCAGGGCGGCGAGCGAGTCGACGGCGTCGCCGATCCGGTCGCCCATCCAGACCACGGAGTCGCCGAAGTCCTGCTTGACGATGCCGGTGGCGGCGCTGAAGCCGAGGAAGCCGGCGGTGACGTACTCGCCCTGGACGTAGCCGCCGCTGCCGTCCTTCTTGGCGACCTTGTTGGTGGCGATCTCGGCGTGCAGGGTGATGTCCCTGCCGTCCCGCTCGACGACCACCGGGACGTCCTTGCCGGGGTTGGCGCGGATCAGGTCGGAGAGCTTCTCCCACTCGTCGGTGCGTACGCCGTCGAAGGAGACGATTCTGTCGCCGGCCTTGAGGCCGGCCGCGGCGGCCGGGGAGGGCGCGTCGGCGTCGGTGCACTTGTCGCGGTTCTCGGTCTGGGCGATGACGCACTGGGAGACCGAGCTGACGGTGGTGGTCTGCTGGGAGATGCCGAAGCCCATCAGGACGATGAGGAACAGCGCCACCGCGAGGACCAGGTTCATGAACGGGCCGCCGAACATGACGATGACCCGTTTCCACGGCTTGCGGGTGTAGAAGAGGCGTTTGTCGTCGCCGGGCCGGAGCTCCTCGAAGGCGGCCGAGCGGGCGTCCTCGATCATGCCGCGCCACGGTGAGGTGGAGCGGGCCTCCAGCCTGCCGTCGGGGCCGGGCGGGAACATGCCGATCATGCGGATGTAGCCGCCGAACGGGATGGCCTTGATCCCGTACTCGGTCTCGCCCTTCTTGCGGGAGAAGATCGTCGGGCCGAAGCCGACCATGTACTGCGGCACCCGGATGCCGAACAGCTTGGCCCAGGACAGGTGGCCCAGCTCGTGCCAGGCGATCGAGAAGAGCAGGCCCACGGCGAAGACGACTATGCCGAGGATGAACATCAGGGTCGTCATGCACGGGCCTCCGCCGTCTGTGCCGCCAGTTCCCGGGCTCGGGTGCGTGCCCAGGTCTCCGCTTCGAGGACGTCCGCGAGGGTCAGGGAAGTTCCCGTCAGCGTTGTCGACGGGGCGTCGTGTTCGTCGACCACCCGCGTGACGGTCTCCATGATGCCCAGGTAGGGCAGCGTGCCGGCGCGGAACGCCTCGACGCACTCCTCGTTGGCGGCATTGAACACCGCGGGGGCGGTGCCCGCGAGCTCTCCGACCCGGCGGGCCAGGTTCACCGAGGGAAACGCCTCGTTGTCGAGGGGGAAGAACTCCCAGGTGGACGCCTTGGTCCAGTCGAAGGCGGGGGCGGCGTCGGGAACGCGTTCGGGCCAGCCGAGGCCGATGGCGATGGGGCCGCGCATGTCGGGCGGCGTCGCCTGGGCCAGCGTCGAGCCGTCCGTGAACTCCACCATCGAATGGACGTAGGACTGGGGGTGGACGACGACCTCGATGCGGTCGAAGGGGATGTCGTAGAGGAGGTGCGCCTCGATGACCTCCAGGCCCTTGTTGACCAGGGTCGCGGAGTTGATGGTGATCACCGGGCCCATCGCCCAGGTGGGGTGGGCGAGGGCGTCCTCGTCGGTGACGGCGGCGAGCTGTTCCTTCGTCCGTCCCCGGAACGGGCCGCCGGAGGCGGTGACGACCAGCTTGCGGACGTCGGCGCGGGTGCCGGCGGCGACCGCCTGGAAGAGGGCGGCGTGCTCGGAGTCGACCGGGATGATCTGTCCGGGCTTGGCGAGCGCCTTGACCAGCGGGCCGCCGACGATGAGCGACTCCTTGTTGGCGAGCGCGAGGGTGCGGCCCGCCTCCAGGGCGGCCAGGGTGGGGGCGAGTCCGATGGAACCGGTGATGCCGTTCAGGACGGTGTGGCAGTCGGCGGCGGCGGCCTCGGTGGCCGCGTCCGGTCCGGCGAGGATCTCGGGCAGCGGCTCCCCCGTCCCGTACTGCGCCCGCAGGGCCTCGCGCAGCGCCGGTACGACGTCCTCGCGGGCCACCGCGACGGTGCGGACCTTGAGGCGGTACGCCTGCTCGGCGAGGAGGGCGACCCGGCCGCCGTTGGCGGACAGGGCGGTGACCCGGAAGCGGTCCGGGTTGCGCAGCACGAGATCGATGGCCTGGGTCCCGATCGACCCGGTGGAGCCGAGGATGACGATGTCCTTCGGGCCGTCTGTCGCCACGGGGTCGTAGACGAGGTGCGGGTCGGCGAGGGGGGCAGGGCTGTCGGTCATCCCCCCATTGTTGCCGCAACCGGCGGCGAGCAGGACAGTGCGTCCCCCCGGGCGGGGGGCGCGCCGCCCGCCCGGGAGACGTCTCACCTGATGGGACGGTGCACGTTCGCCTTCGTGCTCGGCCCCGGTGTCGCGTCGGCGATCCACGGGCCGTCGCCGGACGGGTCGACGACGCCGTGCTCCAGCCACTCATAGGTGCCGGACAGGACGCCCTCGACCACCTTGCGGTCGAGGTCGTCGGTGTTGGTCCACAGCCGGCCGAAGAGTTCCTCGGCCCGGATGCGGGCCTGGCGGCAGAAGACGTCGGCGAGCTGGTACGCCTCGCGGCCGTGCTCGCCGCGGGAGCGGAGCAGCTCGGCGCGGACGCAGGCGGCGCTCATGGCGAACAGTTCGGCGCCGATGTCGACGATCCGGCCGAGGAAGCCCTGCTTGGTCTCCATCCGGCCCTGCCAGCGGGACATGGCGTAGAAGGTGGAGCGGGCGAGTTTGCGGGCGGTGCGCTCGACGTAGCGCAGGTGGACCGAGAGATCGACCTCGTGTTTGAATTCGCGGTACTTTCCCGGGAGTTGGCCGGGACCGGCGACCAGCTTGGGCAGCCACTTGGCGTAGAAGACACCGGCGTTCGCGCCCGCCTTCGCCTTGTCCGTGAGGGACTTGTCCGGGTCGATCAGGTCGCCGGCCACCGACAGGTGGGCGTCGACCGCCTCGCGCGCGATCAGCAGGTGCATGATCTCGGTGGAGCCCTCGAAGATGCGGTTGATGCGCAGGTCGCGCAGGACCTGTTCGGCGGGGACGGCGCGTTCGCCGCGGGCGGCGAGGGAGGCGGCCGTCTCGAAGCCCCGGCCGCCGCGGATCTGGACCAGTTCGTCGGCCATCAGACAGGCCATCTCGGAGCCGTAGAGCTTGGCGAGAGCGGCCTCGATGCGGATGTCGTTGCGGTCCTCGTCGGCCATCTGGGAGGACAGGTCGAGGACGGCTTCCAGGGCGAAGGTGGTGGCGGCGATGAAGGAGATCTTCGCGCCGACCGCCTCGTGCAGCGCGACCGGCCTGCCCCACTGCTCACGCACCGCCGACCACTCGCGGGCGATCTTTAGGCACCACTTGCCGGCGCCGACGCACATCGCGGGCAGCGAGAGGCGGCCGGTGTTGAGGGTGGTGAGGGCGATCTTGAGGCCGGCGCCCTCGGGGCCGATCCGGTTGGCCGCCGGGACCCGGACCCGGTGGAAGCGGGTGACGCCGTTCTCCAGGCCGCGCAGGCCCATGAAGGCGTTGCGGCTTTCCACGGTGACGCCTTCGGTCGCGGTCTCGACGACGAACGCCGTGATGCCGCCGCGGTGTCCCTCCGACTTCGGCACCCGGGCCATGACGACGAGCAGGTCGGCGACGACGCCGTTGGTGGTCCACAGCTTCACGCCGTCCAGGACGTACCCCTCCCCGTCCGGTACGGCGGTGGTGGCGAGCCGGGCCGGGTCGGAGCCGACGTCCGGCTCGGTCAGCAGGAAGGCGGAGATGTCGGTGCGGGCGCAGCGCGGCAGGAACCGTTCCTTCTGCTCCTCGCTGCCGAACTGCTTGACCGGCTGTGGTACGCCGATCGACTGGTGGGCGGAGAGCAGCGCGCCGATCGCGGCGTTCGCGGAACCCACCAGGGCGAGCGCCTTGTTGTAGTACACCTGGGTCAGGCCCAGGCCGCCGTACTTGGTGTCGATCTTCATGCCGAAGGCGCCGAGTTCCTTCAGCCCGGCGATCACCTCGTCCGGGATGCGGGCGTCGCGTTCGATGCCGGCGCCGTCGATCCGCGTCTCGCAGAAGTCGCGCAGCCTGGCGAGGAACTCCTCGCCGCGGCGGCTCGCCTCGGCGTCCGGGAGCGGGTGCGGGTGGATGAGGTCGAGGCGGAGGCGGCCGAGGAACAGTTCCTTGGCGAAGCTGGGTTTGCGCCAGTCCTGGTCGCGGGCCGCCTCGGCGACCCGGCGGGCCTCGCGTTCGGTGACGGTGGGCCGGGAGGAGGGGGTGGTTGGTGCGGACATGAGGGTCACCTCGCCGCGTATCGGTACGAACAGGGGATGTACGTTACTCATCGGTGCTACCCGATCGTTGGTACCCGATCCCGGGCGTCCCGGCCACCCTTCGTGCGGCCGTTCGGCCGAGGGAGAGCGGGCGTGTCGAAGCGCTTCGACTGCGCTTCGCCGGAGTATGGACACCCATCTCCGCTGGGACTACTGTCGAGCCACCCTCATCCCACTACCGCCCGTCACGTGCGCCTGTCGAAGCGCTTCACACCCCTTGGAGAGCCGGATGGTCACCCTTGCCGAGGTCGCCCAGCACGCCGGAGTGTCGGCGAGCACGGTGAGCTATGTCCTCAGCGGCAAGCGGTCCATCTCCACCACCACCCGGCAGCGGGTCGAGGAGAGCATCCGGCAGCTGGGGTACCACCCCAACGCCGGGGCCCGCGCGCTGGCCAGCAGCCGGTCGCACATCGTCGCGCTGATGATCCCGCTGCGCACCGACATGTACGTACCGGTGATGATGGAGATCGCCATCGCGGTGGCCACCGCCGCCCGCGCCCACGGCTACGACGTGCTGCTGCTCACCGGCGAGGAGGGCCCGGACGCGGTGCGCCGGGTCACCGGCAGCGGGCTGGCCGAGGCGATGATCGTCATGGACGTCGAACTCGACGACGAACGGCTGCCGTTGCTGCGCGCCACCCATCAGCCGTCGGTGCTGATCGGGCTGCCCGCCGACACCTCCGGGCTGACCTGTGTGGACCTCGACTTCCGGGCCACCGGCGCGCTGTGCGTGGAGCATCTGGCCTCGCTGGGCCATCGGGACATCGCCGTCATAGGCGAGGCGCCGGCGGTGTACGAGCGGCATACCGGGTTCGCCGAACGCACCCTGGACGGGCTGCGGGCGCGGGCCCGGGAGCTGGGGCTGCGGCTGCTGCACCGGCCGTGCGAGGGCGGGTACGACGCGATGGCGCTGACCCTGTCCCGGATCTTCGACGAACGGCCCGGCACCACCGGGTTCGTGGTGCAGAACGAGGCGGCGGTCGAGCCGCTGCTGGCCCTGCTGCGGCAGCAGGGCCGGGCGGTGCCCGAGGACGTGTCGGTGGTGGCGGTCTGCCCCGAGCAGGTCGCCGCGCAGGCGTCGGTGCGGCTGACGTCGGTGGCGGTGCCCGCCCAGGAGATGGGCCGGCACGCCGTGGAGCAGCTGATCGCCAAGCTCGGCGGGCGCGGCAACGACGAGGTCGTGCTGCTCCCGCCGGAGCTGACGGTGCGGGCCAGCACCGGGCCGGCCCCCGATCCGAGGTGACAGGTCAACCGCCGCTGACCGTCAGGTTGTTGGTGGTGAAGTCGAGGCCGCCGGCCGACGAGGTGATCTCGTAGCCGAACTGCACGTCGCCGATGGTCTCGTCGCCCATCCAGCCCTTGGTGTCCTTGATCCACTTCAGCACCGGGAGGATGTTCACGGTCCCGGCGGTGGAGTCGGAGGTGCGCAGGAACGAGTACACCTCGTTGGCGCCGTTGTTGCCCTTGTAGACGTTCCAGGTGTGGCCGCCGAGGGTGACGGACCCCTGCGAGGTGCCGAGCGGACCGACGGCGCCGTTGTAGTTGACCCAGAGCATGATCTCGTAGTCGTAGTCGGTGTCCCAGATGTCGTACGAGGTGTTGTACGCGCCGGACGCCGGGACCGTGACGTTGTAGCTGCTGCTGAGCGAGGTCAGCGAGGTGATCGGCTTGTTGATCACCTTTTTGCTGTTCGGGTACGACTTGATGCCGCCGGTGTTCGGGTGGTCGGCCCACACGCCCCAGTTGGTGCCGGAGTTGGCCCAGACGCACTGGCTGCCGGCGCCGGAGCCCCAGATGTTGTTGTAGAGGGTGTAGCCGTTCAGGGTGGTGTTGCCCCACTGGTCGCAGGAGTTCCAGACGGCGGCCTCGGCGGGGGCGGCGGCCAGGCCGACGGTGGCGCCGAGGGCGAGCGCGGGGGCCAGCAGGGCCGTGGGGAGTCCGCGGGGGATGCTGCGTAGTGCCATGGTCGTCCCTTCCATGGGTGGGGGGGGTCGCGTGTCTACCGGGCCTCCAGGTGGAGGACGCGGTCTTCGCCGGCGGTGAGGTCGAGCGGCTCGGTGCCGGTGGAAGTCCTCAGTTCGACGCGTACGGTGCGGTCGGGGCGGAGGGCGGCGGTGGCGCCCTCGGGGGTCCAGGTGAGGTCGAGGGCGGCGCCGAACCGGGTGCGGACGCCGCGCAGTTCGCCCGCCGGGAGCGCGGCGGGCAGGGCGGGCAGCAGCACCAGGCGTCCGGGGGTGGACTGCACCAGCATCTCGATGAGCACGGCGGGCAGGGTGTGCGCGGCGTCGGCGTTGTAGACGTCGCGGTGCGGATAGTGGGAGCTCATCAGGGAGGCGTGGAAGTAGTCGCCCGCCAGCACCGCGCCGAGGGCGTGCGCGACCCGGGCGCCGTCCCGCAGCCGGGCGGCGACCAGGGCGTGGTGCAGATGGCCGTGGGCCGAGTCGTTCTCGGCGCCGCGCAGGGCGAGCGCGCGGTGCGCGGCGGCGGCCAGTTCCGGGGTGTCGTACGGGGTGATCTCGTCCAGTGGCCAGACGCCGTAGAGGTGGCTGAGGTGGCGGTGGTCGTAGGTGTCGTCGAGGCCGGGGCGGGCCCATTCGGCCAGGGCGCCGTCGGCGTTGATCCGGTGCGGCGGCAGCCGGTCGGCCAGCGCCCGCCAGCGGGCGGCGTGCTCGGGGTGGTAGGCGGCGGCGGTCAGCAGGGCGTGCCGGGCGGCGGAGAGGTCCATGGCCGCGTCGACCGTGCCCCAGCTCGCGTTCGCCGGGCGGTTCTCCGGCGAGTAGGAGGGGACCATCGTCAGGCGGCCGTCCGCGGCCTCGGTGAGGAAGTCCTCGTAGAACAGGGCGACTTCGGCGAGTGCCTCGGCGGTGCGCGGGTCGCGGGTGCCGTGTGTCTCGTCGTGGTCGACCAGGGGTTTGAGCAGCCAGTCGGCGCCGGCCGTCCACAGGTGCAGCGGGTACTCGCGGCTGAAGTGGTACGCGTGCCCGTTCTCGCCGTCGGTGTGCGCGGGGGCGACCATGCCCCGGGTGCCGAAGACCGCGCGGGCGTTCTCCCGCCAGTGCTCCCGTTGCCGGTGGACCAGGGCGGCGTGGGCCTCGGTGACCTCGGGCAGCGCGGCAGCGGCGGCCGCGGCGGTCTGGAGGTTGAGGTTGGCGTTGGTGGTGAACGCGCCGGACCAGGCGGTGTCCCAGTCGCCGGTCCACAGGCCGGTGAGGCGGGGCGGCAACAGCCCGGAGGCGGAGAGCTGGTGGTAGCGGCCGGCGGCGAAGAGGCGCTCCAGGAGGGCCGGGCTGCCGGGGCGGCGCAGCAGTTGCGAGCCGGGCAGGGCGCGCTCGGCCGGGTCGGCGGCGAGGTCGAGGCCGACCCGGTGGTAGGCGGTGCGGTGCCGGTGCAGGTGGCGGTCGAGGAGGTCCTCGTAGGTGTGCCCGGCCAGCAGGTCGCGCAGGGTCCGGGACTCGGCGTGCACGTCCCACTCCCCCGGGTGCCGGTGCACCCGGGTCAGGAGCAGCAGCGAGGTCGCGCGTTCGACGCGCAGGCCCGGCGGGACGAGGGCGGTGCTGCCGCCGGTGACCGCGGCGACGGTGACGCCGGTGCAGGCGCGGTCGCTGTCCGGGTAGCGGGCGCGCAGGCTCAGGACGGCGCCCTCGGGGGTGCGGACCGCGCCGTGGCCGACGCCGAGCCCGGCGGGCGCGCCGGGCAGCCGGTGGTCCAGGGCCAGGTCGAGGGTGAGCAGCGGGGCGGTGACCTGCTGGACGAGCACGTCGTCGGCGCGGGAGACGAAGACCCGGCTGGTCCAGCCGCCGGCGGTGGCGGTGGTCTCGCCGGTGGCGAAGTCGACGGTACGGCGGTAGGGGTGGGGGTGAGCGGCGTCCGGGGGGCGGCGCAGGCGGAGCTGGAAGGCCGGGTGGAACGGCTGCACCCATTGCAGCGGGCGGCCGTCGGTGAACTCCTCGGCGGCGGTGACGTCCCCGGCCAGCAGCCGCTCGCGCAGCGCGGGCAGGGCGGCGGCCAGCTCCGGGGGGCGGGCGTGTTCGCCGCCGTTCGGGCGGACCAGGGTGTGGTGGGTGACGATCACCCGGTCGTCGTGCGGGTCGCCGAACACCAGGGCGCCGTGGTGGCCGTTGCCGGTGAGGAAGGCGTCCTCCCAGCGGGCGGCGGGGGCGGGCTCCCAGGTGGCGTGGACGGGGGCGGAGTATCCGGCGGTCATGGCGCGGCCAGTACCCGTACGCCGTAGCGGCCCAGCTCGGCGCGGTCGGTGACCGTCTCGCCGGTCAGCAGGTCGCGGTGGGTGCCGGGGACCTCGACGGTGACCGGCTCGCGGCCGTGGTGGAGCAGGAACAGCAGGTCGCCGCGGCGGACCGCCTCGACGCCCGGCGGGACGCGGTCCAGCGGCGGGCGGACCCCGGCGTCGGCGGCGATGCCCGCGAGCAGGCCGCGCAGCGCCTCGGGCTCGGGGAGGGTGGAGACGTACCAGGCCCGGCCCTTGTTCAGGACGGCGGGCCGGCCGTCCAGTTCGCCGCCCTTGTAGAGGACCGTCTCGTCGGCGGTGCCGTCGGGTTCCAGTTCCTCCGACCACAGGGTGCCGGTGAAGCCGTCGCAGCCGGCGGTCTCGCCCTCGGCCAGCGGCCACCACTCGTGCAGGGTGCGGATGCCGAACAGGGCGCGCAGGCGGGCGTCCATGGCGCCGGGGCGGACCCGGTCGTCCTGGTCGGCGATGCCGGTGAGGAAGCCGCAGACCAGGGTGCCGCCGCCGTGCACGTACCGGACGAGGTTGTCGATCGCGGCGTCCGTGAGGAGGTAGAGCTGCGGGACGACGACCAGCCGGTAGCGGGACAGGTCGTGCTCGGGGTGGGCGAGGTCGGTGGTGAGGTGGGCCTCCCACAGGGCGCGGTGCCAGGCGCGCAGGACCACGGGCAGGTCGGCGCGCTCGAAGGGGCGGGCCCGCTGGGTGCCGGCCCACCAGGAGTGCCAGTCGTGCAGCACGGCGGCGTCGGCGGTGACCCGGCTGCCGGTGACGTGCGGGGCGATCGTGGCGAGGTCGGCGCCGAGTCGCTTGACCTCCTGGAAGGCGCGGCCGTCCGGGCCCGCGTGGCCGACCATCGCGGAGTGGAACTTCTCGGCGCCCTGCCGGGACTGCCGCCACTGGAAGTAGCAGACGGCGTCCGCGCCGCGGGCCACCGCCTGGAGCGACCAGAGCCGGTTCAGGCCGCGCGGCTTGGGCCGGTCCACGTCCCGCCAGCCGACCGCGCCGGTCGCCTGCTCCATGACCATCCAGGGGGCGCCGCCGGCCTGGGACCGGGTGAGGTCCTGGATCAGCGCGCCCTCCTGCGCGCCGTGCGGGTCGCCCGGGTCGGGGTAGAGGTCGACGGAGACGACGTCCTCCTCCTCGGCCCAGCGCCAGCCGTCCTGCCCGAAGAACAGCGGCATGAAGTTGGTGGTGACCGGCAGGTGCGGGGTGTGCCGGCGGACGATGTCGCGCTCGGCGGTGTAGCACTCCAGGAGCATGTCGGAGGTGAAGCGCCGGAAGTCGAGGACCTGGGCGGGGTTCTGGAGGTAGTGGGTGCGGCGGGCCGGCAGGATCTCCGCCCAGTCGCCGTAGCGCTGGCTCCAGAAGGCGGTGCCCCAGGCGGTGTTGAGGGCGTCCAGGGTGCCGTAGCGCTGCCGCAGCCAGGCGCGGAAGCGGGCGGCGGCCTCGTCGCCGTGGTCGTAGGTGCAGTACTCGTTGTTGATGTGCCACATCGTGAGCGCCGGGTGGCTCGCGTAACGGGCGGCCAGCGCCTCGGTGACGGCGGCGGCGCGGCGGCGGTAGGTGGCGCTGGAGTGCGAGAAGTGCTGGCGGCCGCCCCAGTGCTCGGTGGTGCCGTCCTCGTCGACCGGCAGGGTGTCCGGGTGCAGCCGGCCGAGCCAGGGCGGGGGCGCGGCGGTCGGGGTGGCGAGGACCACGCCGACGCCGTGCGCGTGCAGCAGGTCCAGCACCCGGTCCAGCCAGCCGAAGTCGTACTCCCCCGGGCTCGGTTCGAGCCGGGCCCAGGAGAAGACGCCGACGGTGACGGTGTTGACGCCGGCCTCCCGCATGAGGCGTACGTCGTCCTGCCAGGTCTCCTCGGGCCACTGCTCGGGGTTGTAGTCACCGCCGAACAGGACGCGGCCCCGGGTGACCGTGGCGAGGGTGGGCGTGGCGAGGTCCGGGCGGCTCACCCCTTCACCGCCCCGGTCAGCATGCCCTTTTTGAAGTGCCGCTGGACGAAGGGCGAGAGGACGGCGACCGGCAGCAGCGCCATCACCATCACGGCCATCTGCACGGCCAGTCCGGACAGCTCGCCGGTCTTGATGGCCTGGCCGAGGCCGACCGGCGCCTCCTGCTTCTGCACGAGCTGGATCATGACGTTCTGGAGCGGCATCATGTCCTGGTCGTTCAGGTACAGGGACGCGTTGAACCAGGCGCTCCAGTAGCCGACCGCGTAGAACAGCGTGATGACGGCCAGCACCGCGCGGGACAGCGGCATCACGATCTGCCACAGGATGCGGAAGTCGCCGGCGCCGTCGATGCGGGCGCTGTCGATCAGCTCCTGCGAGATGCCCGTGAAGAAGCCGCGCAGCACCAGGATGTTGAAGACGCTGATCGCGCTCGGCAGGATCAGCGCGAGGTAGGTGTCGGTCAGGCCGAGGGACTGGACCAGGAGGTAGGTGGGGATGAGGCCGGCGCTGAAGAACATGGTGGCCAGCAGGAGCATCAGGATCCAGCGGTGGCCGAAGGAGCCGGTGCGGGACAGGCCGTAGGCGCACAGTACCGACACCGACATGGAGAACAGCGTGCCGACGAGCGTGATGCCCACGCTGACCAGCGCGGCCCGGGTCACCTGGCCGCCGCTGAGGAGTTCCTGGTAGGCGACGAAGGTGAGGTCCTTGGGGACCATCACCAGACCGCCGGCCTCGTCGATGGTCTTCCTGGACGACAGGCTGGTGACGATGACGATCCACAGCGGGAAGAGGATGGCCAGGCAGGCCAGGGCCAGCACCAGGCCCTTGCCGGCCAGGCCGGCCGGTGAGGGCTTCTCCTCCCACACCGGCCGGGGCGGGGCCGCCCAGCGCTGCCGGACGGTCTTGTCCATGACGGCGGTCACTTCTTGTACACCCCCTGCTCGCCCATCAGATGGGCCACCTTGTTCGCGGCGAGGACCAGGCCGAGGCTGACCACGCCCTTGATCAGACCGGCGGCGGCCGCGTAGCCGAAGTCCTGGTTGCGGACGCCGTTCCACCACACGAAGGTGTCCAGCACCTCCGCCGCGCCCGGTCCCACGGCATCGCGTTGCAGCAGGATCTGTTCGAAGCCGACGGTGAGCGCGTCGCCGACCCGCAGCACCAGCAGCAGGGCGATCACCGGGCGCAGCGCGGGCAGCGTGACGTGCCACATGCGGCGCCAGCGGCCCGCGCCGTCCATCGCGGCGGCCTCGTACAGGTCGGGGCTGACCGAGGCGAGCGCGGCGAGGAAGACGATGATCCCCCAGCCGGCGTCCTTCCACACGCTCTGCCCGGTGACCAGCAGCGCGAAGGTGTCCGGGTCCCGCATCATGTCGAGCCCGTCGTACCCGTGCTGCCGCAGCACCTGGGAGAGGAGGCCGGCGCCGCCGAACAGCTGCTGGAAGACGGCGATGACCAGCACCCAGGAGAAGAAGTGCGGCAGGTACAGCACGGCCTGAGCGAACGCCCGCACCCGGGGCCGGATCACACTGTTGATGAGCAGCGCCAGCAGGATCGGGACCGGGAAGTACAGCACGAGCTGGAGGATGAACAGCAGCAGGGTGTTCTGTACGGAGTTCCAGAACGCGGAGTCCGCGAAGATCCGCTCGAAGTTGTCCAGCCCGGCCCAGGGGCTGTTCAGCATGGAGACGATGCCGTTGTCGCTGAGGTACGGGTCGTAGTCCTGGAAGGCGACGACGTTGCCGAGGATCGGCAGGTAGTTGAAGACCAGCAGGAGCAGTACGGCCGGCAGGGTCATCAGCACCAGAACGCGGTCGCGTCTGAAACGCAGGCGCCAACTCAGCTTCCCGGAGGGGGGCTGCTCGGGTCCGGGGGCGCCGTCGGGCTCCGCCGGGGACTTCTTCACGGCCTCGGTCCTGCTCCGAGGCACCGTGCTGTTCGACACGGCCGTTCTCCTCGCCTCGCCCGCGCCGGTCAGCTCGCCGCCGTGCCGTTTTCGTCCAGCAGCTTCTTGTACCAGTCGCGGAGCTTGTCGCCGCCCTTGCTCTTCCAGTCGGAGACCGCCTGCTGCATGTCGCTGACCTTCTTGCGGCCGCGGACGATGTCGTCCTCCAGCTGCTCGAAGTCGTTGGAGAGGTTGGTGTACCGGGACGGCTCGGTGATCTGCATGCCGTAGAAGGAGGACTTCTTGGTGAAGGCGCCCATCCGCTGCTGCCACTCGACCTGGCCGCGGGCCACCTCGGGCAGGTCCGGGTGGGCGATGGTGGAGGCGGGGCTCGCGACCATCACGTAGGCGTTGAGCACCTCGCTGTTGCCCTTGTCGTTCTTGACCGGCAGGCCGCCCTCGACCGTGTAGTGGGTGCCCTCGACGCCGTAGTTGGTGAGCATGTGCTCCTTGGTGCCGTACGGCGCCGCCGTGACGTTGGCGACCGCCAGCACGTCCTTGATCACCGACTCGGAGGCGTTCTTGTTGACGAAGGCGAAGATGCCGGCCGGCTGGCGGGCCCACAGCACGGGGTCGCCGCCCTCGTACCCGAAGATGTCCATCGCCCCGCACTCGAAGCCGTTCTTCTGCCCGGCCTGCTCGGCGTTGCGGCTGTACCACTGCGAGATGTCCTGGTTGTAGATCAGGACCTCACCGGCGGCGAAGGTGGGGCCGGCGTCGCTCATGCTGTCCACGTCGGGGTGGACCACGCCGGCCGCCCACAGCTTGCGGGACCACTCCAGCGCTTCCAGGTACTCGTCGGTCTCGCCGCGGAAGGTCATCCTGCCGTCGATCAGGTTCCAGCCCAGCGGCTTCTCGTCGCCGGGCAGCACCCCGAAGGCGTTGAACGCGGTCCACTTCATGTCCAGGCAGGCCCAGCGCTTGGCCTTGGCGTTGGTGATGTCCTTGGCCAGGTCCAGGAACTCCTGCGCGGAGGCGGGGACTTCGTACCCCTCCTTGTCGAAGAGGTCCTTGCGGTAGAGCGGGGCGATGTTCACGACGTACGAGGCCGGCATGGGCAGGCCGCGCAGCGCGCCGCCGAAGATCGCGCGCCGCCAGGCGTCGGTGGGGATCGCGGCGAGGTTCGGGTAGTCCTTGACCGCGTCGCCGGCGAGGTAGGGGCCGAGGTCGGCGAACTTGCTGATGATGGCGCTGGGTATCTTGCCGCCCATGTTCCAGCCGGGGACCACCACCACGTCGGGTACGTCGCTGGAGGCGAGGACCGCGCCGAGCTTCTCGTCGTAGGTGTTGCCGTCCTGGTTCTGCCAGACGACGTCGACACCGATCAGGTCGTTCATCGCCGTGTAGTAGGCGTTGTCCGCCTTGGGCGGGGAGCCCCAGAACGGCGACATGATCGTCACCTTGCCGCCCTTGCCGAGCTTCTTCGGCACCGACGTCTTCAGACCGGCCAGGTCCAGCTTGCTGGTGAAACCCAGCGAGGAACCGTTCTTCGACGGAATGTCCGGCGTCACCACATTGCTGGCCACATACGCCGGCAGCAGCTTCTTGGCGTCCTTGCCCGACGTGGTGCCCTCCCGCGACCCGCTGTCCGTGCCGCCGCAGGCGGTGAGCAGCGGCATCCCGCCGGCCACCGCTGCGGCGGCGAGTGCCGAGGAGGCGAGGAAACTTCTCCGGCTCGGCGCGGAGGCGGCGGAGGCGGCGTTCGGCGTCATTGCGTCAACCCTTCATGGCGCACCAGGACACCCGGTGGTGGCCGTCGGCTGCGGTGGAACGGGCGGGACGGGAGGCGGCCCTCGGGGCCCTCACCGTCGAAGCGCTTCGATGTTGCAGCGAGGTTAAGTGAACACGAGGGTGGGCACAAGAGTCGTTTCCAAGATTCCTCGGAGGTGTGTGCGGGCTGTCCGTCCCGTACGGCTACGGCGGGGAGGGCCGCGCGAGTGCACCCAGTGCTGTCCCGTGTCTTGACACCCGGCCTTCGCCGACTGAGCATCGAAGCGCTTCGAAACCGTCTCGAAACCGCACGTCGCAGCATCGCCGCACATCGCAAGGGGAATCCCACGTGACCGCACCCACGCCGCCCGCACCGCCGTTCCGCGACCCCGCCGCACCGGTCGCGGAGCGCGTCGACGACCTGCTGTCGCGGCTCACGCTCGACGAGAAGATCGGATTTCTGCACCAGTTCACGCCGGGCGTCGAGCGCCTGGGCGTCGCCCCGTTCCGCACTGGCCAGGAGGCGCTGCACGGCGTCGCCTGGATGGGCCCGGCGACGGTGTTCCCGCAGGCCGTGGGGCTCGGCGCGACCTGGCACGAGGACCTGGTGCGCCGGGTCGGCGAGGCCGTCTCCGCCGAGGTCCGGGCGATGCGCGCCCGCGACGACCGGGTCGGCCTCAACGTCTGGTCCCCGACCGTCAACCTGCTGCGCCACCCCCTGTGGGGCCGGGGCGAGGAGGGCTACTCCGAGGACCCGAAGCTGACCTCGGCGATCGCCACCGCCTACACCCGCGGCCTGCGCGGCAGTCATCCGACCTACTGGCGCACCGCCCCGGTGCTCAAGCACTGGCTGGCGCACAACAACGAGACCGACCGCGACACCGCGTCCTCCTCGGTCCGCCCCCGCGTCCTGCACGAGTACGACCTGCGGGCCTTCCGGGAGACGGTCGAGGCGGGCGCGGTGGCCGGTGTGATGCCGGCGTACAACCTGGTCAACGGCCGCCCCAACCACGTTTCCCCGTACCTGGCCGAGCATCTGCGCGCCTGGACGGAGGAGGACCTGCTGGTCTGCTCGGACGCGGGCGCGCCCTCCAACCTGGTCGACTCCGAGCACTACTTCGACACCCACGAGGAGGCGACGGCCGCCGCGCTGAGGGCCGGCGTCGACAGCTTCACCGACCACGGCACCGACTCGGCCCCGATCACCGCCCGGGTGCGCGGCGCGCTGGAGCGGGGGCTGCTGACCGAGGACGACATCGACACGGCGGTGCGCCGGCAGCTGTCGGTGCGGTTCCGGCTCGGCGAGTTCGACGGCTACGAGGAGCCGGGCGCCTTCGACACCCCGGAGCACCGGGCGCTCGCCCAGGAGGCGGCCGAACAGGCGGTCGTGCTGCTGAAGAACGAGCGCGGACTGCTGCCGCTGGCCCCCGGCACCCGCCTCGCCGTGGTCGGCCTCCTCGCCGACGAGTGCAAGCTCGACTGGTACAGCGGCACCCTCATCCACCGCTCCACCCCGCTGGAGGGCCTCTACGAGCGGTTCGGCGCGGAGCACGTGGAGTTCGCGGAGGGCGTGGACCGGGTCCGGCTGCGCACCGCCGCCGGTACGTTCCTGCACGTGCCGCCGGCCGGCGACGACGCCCCCGCCCCGGCGGTCGAGGGCGCCCTCGACC
>NZ_JBQOUX010000116.1:0-25658 GCF_052216785.1 Streptomyces sp. JW3
CCTCCGGACCCGGGGCCGGTGCGGCCCGTCGCCCGCGCGGCGCGTCCGCGACGCCGGGCCCGCCGACGGCGGACGGGGCGGCGGCGGACGGGGCCGGGGCGGAAGGGTTTGATGGGGCAGATCTACGGGGACCCGGTACCGACGGCTGCGGTGCGGAAGGGGTCAGTCGCAGTTCGTATTCGCCAGTGTGCGGGTTGAGTACCCACTGGTCTGCGGGGTCGATGTCGTCCGCCCGCCCACGGCCTTGCGCGTCCACGGTTGTCCGAATCCTCCGTCGGGGCCACGCGGCGCCTTTCCCCTCCAAGGCGCTCGGGTCTCTCGGTCGTTCAGGGCCCGACCCGAGAGGGAACTCGCGGTAGGGCACACCGGATCGCTCACACTAACCGCACCGTTGTGCCCGCGGCGACGCCGGTGACGTATTCCACGTCGCTTACAACCGGCAATCCGCACATAATCGCGAACCAGTGCTCAATGCTGTGTACGGCCTTGGAGTCCCCTTTACTCACACGGGTCCTCGGCGGCCGTGTTCCCGCGGAACGTCGGAGCCGGCGAAACACCGCCCGAAGGCTCGTCGGTGGGCCCGGCGGCGGGCCTTTTCCCGGACAATGCGTCGCCGAGTTCATACGCGCCGTAATCGTGGGGCGCCGCGCGGCCGGGACCGCCGGGGCCGGGGCGGCCGTCGTCCGGGCGGCGCGGCGCGGCGCCGGCCACCGTGACCGGCTCGTCGGTCCGCAGCCGGGTGAAGAGTTTCTGTGCCGCCGGCTCCACGAGTTGGTCGCGATTGGGGTTCTGGTCCCACGACCGGCGGGGCACCGTCAGGAATTGCACCCGTTCCGTGGGGATGTCGCGCAGCCCGCGCACGAGTTCGTACAAACCACGCAGATTCGCCAGCTCGGGGTCGGTGGTGAGGGCGGACGTGGCCGCGTTCAGCACCGGATACAGCTTCACCGGATTCAGCAGGACCCGATTGCTCTGCACCTTGTTGACGAGCGCGCCGAGGAACCGCTGCTGCCGCTCCATCCGGTCCGTGTCGCTGCCGTCCCCGAGCGACTTGCGGGCCCGGACGTAACCGAGCGCCTGCTCGCCGCTGAGCGTCACCCGGCCCGCGGGCAGCCGCAGCCGGGCCGCCTTGTCGGTGACCGGCGCGCGCAGGCACATCTCGACGCCGTCGACCGCGTCCACCATCTCCTTGAAACCGTGGAAGTCGACGACCACGTGATGGTCGATCCGGACGTGCGTCAGCTTCTCCACGGTCCGGATCGAGCAGGCCGAACCACCCACCTCGAAGGCGTAGTTGAACTGCGCGAAGGCCGGCACGGACCGGGACCCGTCCGGCCGGCGGCAACCGGGCACGTCGACCATCAGGTCGCGGGGCAGGGAGACGGCGGTGGCGCTGCGCCGGCCCGCCGACAGGTGCAGCAGCATCGCGGTGTCCGACCGCTCGGTGCCCGGGTCGCGCCCGTAGCGCGCGTTGTCCTTGCCGGACCGCGAGTCCGAGCCGATCAGCAGGATGTTCTGCGCGCCGCGCACCAGCGAGGTGGGGCGCTCCTTCTCGTACCGGGCCAGTTCGGCGGCGGCCGCCTCGTCGGGCGTGATGTTGCCGTTCAGCTTCGTGTACACGGTCCAGCCGATGCCCGCGGCGCCGGTCAGCGCGAGGACCGTGCCGAGCGCCGACCAGCGCAGCCACCGGCGCCGGCGGCGGCGCCGCAGCCCGCTCCCGGTCGCGGACGCCCCCGCGCCCGGCCCGAGGACGCCGTCGCCGTCCTCGGAGCCCCGTGCGGTGTCGGTCACCTCTGGCCACCCCTCCTGCCCCTGCTTGCCGCCGGCTGTCCCTACGACCATGGCCCGGATGCGGGGCGGGAGGGGGGTGGGGGTGCGCCGAACGGGGGAGGAGGGCCCGGTGCCTCAGCGGGCTGTGGCGGTGATGCGCTCTGTCTCGTCCCGCTGGTTCGGCGCGGATCAGGGGGTGTCGGGGGGCGAGGCCGGCTCAGCGGGCCGTCGCGGTGACGTGCTCCGCCTCGATCCGCCGGTCCAGCGCGTCGGCGGACAGCCGGTCCAGGTGCCGGCACAGCACCACCGAACCGCCCGTGGCCAACGGCCCGTACAACCCGGCGTTCAGCCCCTCCCACGTGTCGTACGGCAGCCCGGACAGCAGCCGCGTTCCCGGCCCCGTCAGCCCCAGCCCCGTCGCCTCCGCGCGCGCCCGCTCCACCACCTCGGCCCCGCTGAACTCCCGCCCCGCCACGATCAGCGCGGGCTCCTCCGGGTCCACCGGTGCGTACGGCACGAACCGGTCGCCCTGCCCCGGCACCTCCACCGCGTAGTCGGCGAAGCCCGCCGGCGGCTCGGGGAAGCGTCCGCCGAGCGGCCGCAGGGCGAGCGCGATCCGCGCCCCGGAGCAGGCCCGGGCGGCGGCCAGCGTCTGCGGGTCCGGCCCGCTGACCACGACGTCCGCGGCGGCCGGGTCGCCGCACACGTCGGCGACCACGCCGACCGACGCGCACGCCAGCAGCCACACCGCCGTCTGCCAGTGCGCGGGCAGCAGCAGCGCGACCCGGTCGCCGGGTTCGGCGGAGAGTTCGTCCTGGAGCAGGTTGGCGGTCTTGGCCACCCAATTGGCGAAGGTGGCCACGGACAGTTCGACACGTTCGCCGGTGGCGTCGTCGTAGAAGGTCACCAGGGGGCGTCCCGGGTCCGCGGCGAGCGCGGAACTCAGCAGGTCGGCAGGGGTGCGGTCGGTCGCGTTCACCCGGGCAAGCGTACGCGGGACGGGGGGCGGGCGGTGCCGGGCCGGGGTCCCGGCGGCCACCGGTTCGGGTGAACGCACCCCGGAGCCCGACAAGTTCCGAATGGACAGCTTTGTACCACCGTGTCCACGATCAGGGGCATGCATGGATTCCTCGCTTCCTCGATCGGTGTCACCTGCGCGGCGGCCCTCGCCCTGCCGCTCACCCCGCCCGCGGCGGCGGCCGTCCCCACCCCCGCTCCGGCAGCCGCCCCGGCGGTGCGCGCGGAGGCGTCCGGGTCCGGCAGCACCCGTTCGCTGCCGTTGCGGCCGCTGGCCCGGGACCGTGCCGCCGGCCCCGCCGAACAGGGCGTCACCCGCCGCGACGTACCGCCCTTCTCCCTGGTCGGCGTCGTCTGGGACGACCCGGACCGCGAACTGCACGGCAGCGTCCAGGTCCGGGTCCGCGACACCGGCGGCGGCGCCTGGTCCGACTGGCAGGACCTGGAGGCCCACAACGCCGACCACGGCTCCGACCCCGGCACCGCCGAGCGCGCCTCGGACCGGGTGCGCGGGGCGACCGCGCCGCTGTGGGTCGGGAACTCCAACGGTGTCGAACTGCGGGTCCGGGCGGACGACGACGACCCGTGGTACGGCCTGCCCGACGGCCTGCGCCTGGAACTCGTCGACCCCGGCACCGGCACGACCCCGGCGGAGGAGGCCGCCGGCACCGACCAGGCCACCCCCGAACCGGCCACCTACGCGCAGGCCAAGCCGTACGTCGGGCCGCGGCCCGGGATCGTGACGCGGCGCGGCTGGGGGGCGGACGAAGGGCTGCGGGAGAAGGGGTTCAAGTACACGAAGAAGGTCAAGGCGGCCTTCGTGCACCACTCGGCCACCGGCAACAACTACACCTGCGCGCAAGCCCCTTCGGTCATCCGCAGTATCTACCGCTATCACGTCCGGAGCATGGGCTGGCGGGACATCGGCTACAACTTCCTCATCGACAAGTGCGGGAAGATCTACGAGGGCCGGGCGGGCGGCGTGGCCAAGCCGGTGCTCGGCGCGCACACCCTCGGCTTCAACTCGAACAGCATGGGAATCGCCGTACTCGGCACGTACAGCACGAAGAAGCCCGCCGCGGCGGCGGTCCGCGCGATCGCCCGGCTGTCGGCGTGGAAGCTCGGGCTGTACGGCATGAATCCCCGCGGCAGGACATACCTGAAGTCCGGCGGTGGCAATCTCTACCGAAAAGGCAAGAACGTACGACTCAAGGTGATCTCGGGTCACCGGGACGGCTTCAACACGAGCTGCCCGGGAGCGCAGCTGTACAAGAAGCTCGGCACGGCCCGCTCGACCGCGGCCAAGTACCAGGGCCGCTGAGCGGGAGGAACTCTGCATACACTGACCGGCCGAAAGACAGTTCGGCCGGTCCCGGCAGGAAGCAGAGACGACAGGTGACAGAAGCGATCCTCCTGGTCGGCGGCAAGGGCACGCGGCTGCGCCCGCTCACGGTGCACACGCCGAAGCCGATGGTCAGGGCAGCGGGGGTGCCGTTCCTCACGCACCAGTTGGCGCGGGCGAAGGCGGCGGGGGTCGAGCACATCGTGCTCGCGACGAGCTATCTGGCGGAGGTGTTCGAGCCGTACTTCGGCGACGGTGCCGCGCTCGGGCTGCACATCGAGTACGTCACGGAGCAGGAGCCGCTCGGCACGGGCGGGGCGATCCGGAACGTGGCCTCGCGGCTGCGGTCGGGGCCGGACGAGCCGGTGCTGATCTTCAACGGGGACATCCTGACGGGGCTGGACATCGGGGCGCTGGTCCGCACCCACGAGACGACGGGCGCGGACGTCTCCCTGCACCTGACGAAGGTGACCGACCCCAGGGCGTACGGGCTGGTCCCGACGGACGCGGCGGGCCGGGTGCTGGCGTTCCTGGAGAAGCCGCAGACGCCGGAGGAGATCGTCACCGACCAGATCAACGCGGGGGCGTACGTCTTCCGGCGGTCGGTCATCGACACGATCCCGGCGGGCCGGCCGGTGTCGGTGGAGCGCGAGACGTTCCCGGAGCTGCTGGCGACGGGGGCGCACCTCCAGGGCATGGTCGACTCCACGTACTGGCTGGACCTCGGCACCCCGGCCGCGTTCGTCCGCGGTTCGGCGGATCTGGTGCTGGGGCGGGCGCCGTCCCCGGCGGTGCCGGGCCGCTGCGGCGACCGGCTGGTCCTGCCCACGGCATGGGTGGCGCCGGACGCCAAGCTGTCGGGCGGGACGGTGGTGGGCGAGGGGGCGTTCGTCGCGGAGGGCGCGCGGATCTTCGGCAGCACGATCCTGCCGGGCGCGGTGATCGAGCCGGGCGCGGTCGTCACGGACTCGCTCGTCGGCAACGGGGCCCGGGTCGGGCGGCGGTCGGTGGTCACCGGGACGGTGATCGGGGACGGCGCGGTGATCGGCGCGGACAACGAGCTGCGGGAGGGCGTGCGGGTGTGGTGCGACGCGCGCATTCCGGCGGGTGCGGTGCGGTTCTCTTCCGACCAGTGAGCCTGCGGCGGCCTGCGCGGGTGGGGTGGGGGTGCGCGTAGCGCCCACTCGTGGGGTGGTGGGTCGGGGCCGGGGCGGGGGGTGTCCGTCCTCGGAACGGCGCGAAATCGGTCTCCTACGGGGCTCACCCGGGTCGACGCGCCAACCGCTGCGGGCGAACACCCCCCACCCCATCCCCTTCCCGCCGCGGGCGAGCGCGCGTACGTACCCCGCTCGGCGGCGGCGGGGGCGGGCGGCAGGCGGCAGGCGGGGTACGGGGTACGGCGGGCGACCGCGCCCCGCGCAGCCGCGGACGGCGCGCGGCCACGTACCCGCGTGAGCGCGCCGCCGCGCACCCGCGCGACTGCGTACCCGCGCGACCGCGTACCCGCGCGACCGCGCCGCCGTGCGCCCGCGCCACCGGGTACCCGCGTCCCGCGGGCGGCGCGCAGCCGCATAGCCGCGGGCAGTCGTGCCTCCCCCAGAGGGGGGACCCCCAGGGGCGGCACGGGTGGGCGCGGCGGCTCCCCGTCGCGCCGGGCTGCGCTACCCCTTCTGTCAGCCGGCGGCTCCCCGTCGCGCCGGGCTGCGCTACCCCCTCTGTCAGCCGGCGGCACCCCGTCGCGCCGGACTGCGCCACCCCCTCCGTCAGCCGGCGGCACCCGGGCAGTGCCGGGTCACGGCACGGGTGGGGGGCGCCACCCGGCCGGCGCCGAGCCGCGCCCCCCACCCCGACGCCAGCCACAACCCCCGCACCGCCCAATCCCCCGACGTCACAACCCGGCAATACCCCGCGGAGCCATCCGCGGCCCCCGCCGCCCCGGCACCCTCCCGCTCAACAGAATCAACCGCGCCGCCCGATGCCGCTGCCCGGCATACGGCTCCAGCAGCCGCAACATCTCCGCATCGTCGGCCGACCGGTCCCCGCCCAGCGCGAACCCCACGATCCCCGGCAGATGCAGATCCCCCACCGTCACCTCGTCCGGCGCCCCATGACTGCGCTGCACCACCTCCGCCGACGTCCACGGCCCCACCCCCGGCACGACCTCCAGCCGGGCCCGCGCCGCCGTCGGCTCCATCCCGGCCGCCTCCTCCAGCCGAGCGGCGACCCGCACGGCCCGCAGAATCGTGGCCGCCCGCTTGTCGTCGACTCCGGCCCGGTGCCACTCCCAGGACGGGACCAGCGCCCACGTCCGCGCCGCCGGCATCACCCACATCCCCCCGGACCCGGACCCGGGTCCGGACCCCGGCACCGGCCCCGGCGCCGGCTCACCGAACCCCCGCACCAGCAGCCGCCACGCCTGGTACGCCTCCAGCGCCGTGACCTTCTGCTCCAGCACCGACGGGATCAACGACTCCAGCACCAGCCCGCTGCGGCCCAGCCGCAACCCCGGCCGCCGATGCCGGGTCACCGCCAGCAACCGGTGCCGCGGCACGAACGCGGACGGGTCGTCGTCGGCGCCCAGCATCCCCGGCAGCCGGTCCAGCAGCCACTCGGCGCCCGGACCCCACGCCTCGCCCCGCACCTCACCACCGCGCGCGGCGACCCGCAGCGTCCCTGGGCCGGCCGGCGTCCGGCTGGCCCGCCACACCGCCCCGTCCGGCGTCGTACGGAAGGTCGGATCGCCCGGCCCGCGGCGCAGCGGACCGAGTACCAGGCCGACGTCGAGCGGACCGTCGGGCACCCAGACCCGGACCTTCCCAGGACCGGGACCGGCGGCGCCCTGCGCGGGTACGGCGGACCGCCCGCCGCGTATCGGCGTACGCGCGGGGCGGGGAGCGAAACGTCCGGCCACGAATGATGTCCCTGGGGAAGGTGAGAGGTCCCTACGAGGGTAGGCGCTCGCGGCGGGCGAAACCGGTCATCGCGGTCATCGCACCTCGATGAAGGCCCCGGGCTCCCGCTCGGGGCGCGGGCGCGGCTCCTGCGCCGGATGCCCGACCGCCACCGCCCCCATCGGGTCCCAGCCGGCCGGCAGGTCCAGTACCTCGCGTACGACGTCCCGGCAGAACATCGTCGACGACACCCACGCCGAGCCCAGCCGCTCCCCGGCCAGCGCGACCAGCAGGTTCTGCACGCCCGCGCCGGTCGCCACCACGAACATCTCCCGCTCGGCCGCGTCCCGCCGCGCGTCCCCGTAGGTGTGCGAGCCGGCCATGACCAGACAGGGCACGACGAGGTACGGGGCACCGCGCAGCACGTCCCCGCGCCGCACCCGCTTGGCGATCGACTCCTCGCTCCTGCCGTCCCGCCGCAGGTCCGCGACCCACGCGTCCCGCATCGCGTCCAGGAGACGGGTGCGCGACCGCGCCGACTCCAGCAGGACGAACCGCCAGGGTGTGGTGTGGTGCGGCGCCGGGGCGGTGACCGCCGCGGCCACCGCGCGGCGCACCGCGCCCGGGTCGACGGGCTCGTCGGTGAACGCCCGTACGGTACGGCGCTGGGTGACCGCCTGCCGGACCGCCTCCGAGGTGCCCAGCCGGAACATGTCGTCGCGCGCCCCGCGGACCAGGGCGCGGGCGCCCTCGCCGGCGTCGTCGGCGTCGTCGTCGGTCAGGGTGTGCGGCAGGCCGCGGACCACCGCGACCGGCCGTCCGGTGGTCTTGCCCTTGACCAGGTCGCCCGCGGCGGCCAGCTCGTCGGCGGTGGCGACGACGGTGACGCCGAGCGGGTTGCCGTGCGTGTCCATGCCGCCGCGCAGGTCGTCCAGGACCCGGACGCCGGCCGCGCCGATCGCCACGTCGGTCAGCCCGGCGCGCCAGGGGCGGCCGAAGGTGTCGGTGACGACGACGCCGACCGTCACGCCGAGCGCGTCGCGCAGGCCCTCGCGGATCGCCCGCGCGGAGGCGTCCGGGTCCTCGGGGAGGAGCAGGACCGTGCCCGCCGGGGTGTTGGAGGCGTCCACGCCGGCCGCGGCCATGACCAGGCCCTGGCGGTTCTCGACGATGCGCAGCGTGCCGCGCCGGGCGACCACCCGTACCGTCTCCGCGTCGATCGCCGCCTCCCGGTCGGCCGCCCGCACGATGCGGCCCTCCGCCTTGGAGACGATCTTGGAGGTGACGAGCAGCACGTCCCCGTCGGCCAGGCCGGGCTCGGCGGCGGCGATCAGCTTGGCCAGTTCGTCGCCGCGCTGCACCTCCGGCAGGCCGGGCACGGCCCAGACCCGGTATCCGGTTCCGTCGCTCAAGCCGCCCGCACCTCCTCGGCCAGCTCCAGCGCCTCCCGGGCCATCTGCGCCGTGGTGTCGACGTCGGTCATCATCAGCGGGACGGCCTTGCAGAGGATGCCGGCCGCCTTCACGCGGGTGACCGAGTCCGCGTCGACCGTGTCGACCAGCCAGCCGTCGAGGAGGCCCGAGCCGTAGTGCTCGGCGACCGCGGCGGCGGTGGACTCCACGCCGAGGGCCGCGAGCACCTTGTCGGCCATGCCGCGCACCGGCGCGTCGCCGACGATGGGGGACAGACCCACCACCGGCACGCCCGCCTCCGCGATCGCCTCCCGGATGCCGGGCACCGCCAGGATCGTGCCGACCGAGACGACCGGGTTGGACGGCGGGAAGAGGATGACGTCGGCGTCGGCGATGGCCTCCAGGACCCCGGGGGCGGGCTTCGCCTGCTCGGCGCCGACCGGCACCACCGCCTCGGCGGGCACCGAGGCGCGCAGCCGTACCCAGTACTCCTGGAAGTGGATCGCCTTGCGCTCGCCGTCCAGCTCGACGGCCACATGCGTCTCCACGCGGTCGTCGGTCATCGGCAGCAGGCGTACGCCGGGCTGCCAGCGGTCGCAGAGGGCCTCGGTGACCGCGCTGAGCGGATAACCGGCGGTGATCATCTGGGTCCGCACGATGTGCGTGGCGAAGTCCCGGTCGCCCAGGCCGAACCACTCGGGGCCGGCGCCGTAGGCCGCGAGTTCCTCCTTCAGGTGGAAGGTCTCGTCGGTCCGCCCCCAGCCCTGCTCCTCGTTGATGCCGCCGCCGAGCGTGTACATCACCGTGTCGAGGTCCGGGCAGACCTTCAGCCCGAAGAGGTGGATGTCGTCCCCGGTGTTGCCGATGACCGTGATCTCCGCGTCCGGCGCGGCCCGCTTCAGACCGCGCAGGAACCGGGCACCACCGATGCCGCCTGCCAGAACCACAATGCGCATGCGCCCAGTCTTGCAGGCGGGTACGACAATGCGTCAGGCAGTCGCCGCGGCGGCCGTGCAGCGCGCCGTGTGCGTCGTCATCTCGGTCAGGCCCGGGTAGTAGACGTGCAGGCTGACGGCCGGCTCCAGGGTGTCGTTGATCACCTCGTGCACATAGCCCGGGGCGAACACCCGCTGGGCACCGGGCCGCAACGCGCGCGCGGCGCCCCGGGCGTGCTCGGTCAGGGTGCCGTCCAGGACGGTCAGCACCCCGGACGACGGGCCGTGGTCGTGCCGCCCGCTGCCCTGGCCGGGCACCCAGGACAGCAGCCACACCTCGTAGCCGGGGCCGGTGCGCAGCCGGTGGTACCAGCGCGAGACGGCGTCGTAGCGGACCAGGTGGGCCCATTGGGCGCGGTCGGCGGCGACCGCGCGGGCCAGGCCGGCGAACTCGGCCACCGTGGCCGGGTGCTCGCGCGGTGCTTGCAGCAGGTGCGGTACTTCGAGGATGTCGCCGGCGATCTGGAGGTCGCTGTCGCTGTTCATGGGTGCGGTGGTTCCTCGGCGGAAGAGTGCGGAGAGGACGGGAGCGCCCCGAAGGGGAAGAGGGCGTAGCCGGAGCGGTCGGCTCAACAGCTGGAACAGCGACAGCTACAGCGAGCGCGGGCAGCACCGTGGGACCCGGCGGGGCGGGTCGAGGTGAGTGCCAAGTTCGCGAGCATGCCCACAAGGACAGCGGTTCACACCCGCACTGTCAACTCGGCGCCCGATATGTGGGACATGGTTCACCTCATCCGGTTCACCTGGAAGATGAAAGGTTTGCTCACCCGCCTTCCAGGACACATGGCGCACAAGCCGGGCGCACAACCCCCGTTGCGATCTCGTGATCCGAATGTGATCAGGCTCGCTTCGGCGTGTGTGTCGGAACGAGATCGAACGTCGGGGCGTCCTCCTCCGTGACGGAGGTGCCGACCCCGTGGGCCCTGTCAGTGTGTCGAGGTTTATCCCGATTTGAACACTTTCCGCTTGGGCTTGGTTCCGCAGAGTGAATAAGGGGCCCAATAGCAGATCTCGGCTTGACTCGCCCGGAGCAGCACACTTGTAATTTCACTCGTGTCGTTCAGCCGGAATCGGTAACGGCCACATCACGGGGACGCGAAGACAGACGAGGGGCGCACATGACCGAGACGGTGCAGCAACTGCTGGTCGACGACGCGGACGAGGAACTCGGCTGGCAGGAGCGCGCGCTGTGCGCCCAGACCGACCCCGAGTCCTTCTTTCCCGAGAAGGGCGGCTCCACCCGGGAGGCCAAGAAGGTCTGCCTCGCCTGCGAGGTGCGCTCCGAGTGCCTCGAATACGCCCTCGCCAACGACGAGCGGTTCGGCATCTGGGGCGGCCTGTCCGAGCGGGAGCGGCGCCGGCTGAAGAAGGCGGCGGTCTGACGGACCACCGGGTGTTTCCCGGGGACTTACGGTACGAACGGCCCGTCGCGGGTGGGTTGTCCACAGGCGGCGGGCCGTCCTCATGCCCAGCCGATAGTGTGGGCGCTCGTCCGAGACGCCCGCCCGACACACCGGGCACCGGCGTCCACCGCAGTCCACCGAACCGGGGCCCGTACCTCGATGTCCGTGCACAGCCACCCGGCAGCCGATCACGACACCGCTGCCACACCCGAGTTCCCGCGTCATGTGGTGACCGCGGTGCTCGTCTCCCACGACGGCGCCCGCTGGCTGCCCGACGCGCTGTCCGGCCTGCTCGGCCAGGAACGGCCCGTGCAGTACGCCGTCGCCGCCGACACCGGAAGCGCCGACGCGTCCGCCGAGTTGGTCACCGAGGCGCTCGGCGACGACCGGGTCCTGCACCTGGCCCGGCGCACCGGCTTCGGCCAGGCCGTCGAGGAGGCCGCCCGCACCGCCCCCGTCCTCACCCCGGACGACCTGCCGTACCTGAAGCGCCCCAGCGGCTGGGACCCCGTCACCCGCACCTGGCGCGACGACGCCTACGACCTGCCGGACCTCCCCCACGGCGAGCCCGTGCACTGGCTGTGGCTGCTGCACGACGACTGCTCCCCCGAACCCGACGCGCTGGCCCAGCTGCTGCGCGTCGTGGACACCGAGTACGGACTCGGCCGCGAGGACGTCGCCGTCGTCGGCCCCAAACTCCGCGGCTGGTACGACCGCCGGCAACTGCTGGAGGTCGGCGTCTCCATCGCCAACTCCGGCCGCCGCTGGACCGGCCTGGACCGGCGCGAACAGGACCAGGGACAGCACGACCACGTGCGTACCGTCCTGTCGGTCTCCACCGCCGGCATGCTGGTGCGCCGCGACGTCTTCGAGGCGCTCGGCGGCTTCGACCGGCGGCTGCCCCTGATGCGCGACGACGTCGACCTGTGCTGGCGCGCCCACGCCGCCGGGCACCGCGTCCTGGTCGCCCCCGAGGCGGTCGTACGGCACGCCGAGGCGGCCTCCCGGGAGCGCCGCGCCGTCGACTGCGCCGGGCGCACCACCGCCTCCCCGCACAAGGTCGACAAGGCCGGCGCCGTCCACACCCTGCTCGTCAACACCCGCACCGCCGCCCTGCCCTGGACGCTGTTCCGCATCCTCCTCGGCACCGTCCTGCGCACCCTCGCCTACCTCGTCGGCAAGGTCCCCGGGCAGGCCCTGGACGAGATCCGCGGCCTGCTCAGCGTGCTGCTGCGGCCCGAACGCGTGCTGGCCGGACGGCGGGACAGAGGCCGCCCGGAGATCGACAAGGACGAACTGCGCCCGCTGTTCCCGCCGCCGGGCGCCACCGTCCGGGCCACCGTCGAACAGGCCGCGGGCAGTTTCGCCGGCCGCTCCGACCCGGAGGTCACCTCGGGCGCCGGCCGGCACGGCGGCGCCGTCGAGTCCGGACCCGGCGGCGACGACGCCGACTTCCTGGAGATCGAGCAGTTCGCCCGCCTCAAGCGCATCGCCCGCAAACCCGGCCCGGTGCTCTTCCTGGTCCTGCTGCTGGTCTCGCTGGCCGCCTGCCGCGCCCTGCTCGGCGCCGACGCGCTGGCCGGCGGCGCGCTGCTGCCCGCCCCGGACGGCGCGAGCGACCTCTGGGCGCGCTACGCCGACTCCTGGCACGCGGTGGGCGCCGGCGGCACCGCCTCCGCACCGCCCTACCTGGCGATCGTCGCCCTGTTCGGCTCCATGCTGTTCGGCTCGACCGGACTCGCCGTCACCCTGCTGATGGTCTGCTCGGTCCCGCTGGCCGGCGGCACCGCGTACTTCGCCTCCCGCCCGCTGGTCACCTCCCGGCTGCTGCGCGCCTGGGCGGCGGTCGTCTACGCCCTGCTGCCCGCCGTCACCGGCGCCCTGGCCGGCGGCCGCATCGGCACCGCCGTGCTCGCCGTCCTGCTGCCGCTGATCGCCCGCGCGGGCGTCGCCGCGGCCGGCCTGACCCGCCCCGGCGGCGGCCGCGGCACCTGGCGCGCCACCTGGGCCTACGCCCTGCTGCTGACCATCACCACCGCCTTCACGCCGATCGTGTGGCCCCTGGCGCTGCTCCTCGGCCTCGGCGTCCTGATCCTGCGCCGGGGCGAGCTCACCGCCTACGGCCCGCGCTTCCTGGCCCAGCTCGGCACCCCGCTGCTGGTGCTCGCCCCCTGGTCGCTGTCGCTGCTGCCGTTCGGCTTCTTCCAGGAGGCCGGCCTGGAGTACGGCGCCTCGGCCGCCTCCGCGCTCGACCTGCTCGGCGCCAGCCCCGGCGGCGCCGGAGCGGCCGGCGGACTGCTGTTCCTGGGCATCGTGCTGGCCGCGCTGGCCGCCCTGCTGCGCTCCGAGCGGCAACTGGGCATCCGGACGGCCTGGGCGGCCGCGCTGGCCGGCCTGGTCCTCGCCGTGCTGTCCAACGGCTCGGCCTGGGCCGGGCCGGCCACTCTCGTCTACGGCATCGCCCTGCTGTCCGCCGCCGCCCTCGGCGCGGACGGGGCCCGCTCGCGGGTCGCCGAGCAGAGCTTCGGCTGGCGCCAGCCGGTCGCCGTACTGATCGCGCTGGCCGCCGCCGTCGGACCGCTGATCGCCGCCGCGAGCTGGGTGATCGGCGGCGCCGACGGCCCACTGGAGCGACGCGATCCCGTCCAGGTGCCCGCGTTCGTCGCCGAGGAGAGCGGCGGCCGCGACCAGGCCCGCACCCTGGTCCTGGACAGCGACTCCGCCGCCCACGTCCGCTACACCCTGGTGCGCGGTTCCGGCGCCCGCCTCGGCGACGCCGAACTGACCGCCGCCGACGGCGCCGACAGCGGCCTCGGCAAGGTCGTCGCCAACCTCGTCGCCGGGTCCGGCGCCGACCAGGCCGACCAGCTCGGCGGCTACGCCGTGCGCTACGTCCTCGTACACAAGGGAGCGCCCCGGGAGGTCACCCGCGTCCTGGACGCCACCCCGGGCCTGAGCCGGCTCAGCCAGCAGGACGGCATCGGCCTGTGGCGCATCGACCAGGAGGTCGCCCGGGCCACCGTGGTCAGCGGCTCCAAGGCCGCCGAGCCGGTCGCCGCCGGGCCGGTGGAGATCCACACCACCCTCAAGGCCGGTGCCGACGGACGCGTCCTGCGCCTCGCCGACACCGCCGACGCCGGCTGGACCGCCACCCTGGACGGCGAGCCGCTGACCCGCACCACGGTCGACGGCTGGGCGCAGGGCTTCGAACTCCCCGCCGCGGGCGGCGAGCTGGACGTCACCTACGACCAGCCGCTCACCCGCACCGCCTGGCTGTGGGCGCAGGGCCTGCTCGCCGTCGTCCTGGTCGTCCTCGCCCTGCCCGGCCGGCGCCGCGACGTCGACGACGACCTGCCCGACGAACCGCTCGTCCCGGCCGAGGCCGTGGCCGGCGAGGGCCGCCGGGCCCGCCGCCTGCGCGCCCAGGCCGAGGCGGACGCGGAGACCGAGACGGAGCCGGGAACGGAGGCGGAGGTGGAACAGCCGGTTGTGGAACAGCCGGTGCCCGAAGCCGGGGAGAACACCGAGAGCCCCGTGCGGGTCCCCCGCCAGCAGTCCTACGACGACTGGCCCGCGGACACCGGGAACGGCACGTACGACGCCTATGCCGCCCCCCAGCAGCAGGAGCAGTACCCGGCCGACGAGTACGGGCAGGTGCCCCAGCCGTACCCGGCGGGCGGCTACCAGGAGGCCGGCTACCCGCAAGGCGAGTACCAGGGCGGCCCGTACGACCCGTATGCCTACGGCGGCGCGGAGACCTACGAACAGGGCTACGGACAGCGGTACGCGCCGCAGCCCGGCCAGGACTACGAACAGCCGCACGAGCAGCCGCACGAGCAGCCGTATGACCAGCAGTACGACCAGCAGTACGACCAGACGTACGGACAGGGCTACGACCAGGCCGGATACGAGACGCCGTACGACCCGGCACAGCCGCCCCCGCAGCACGGCCCGGGCAGCGAGCGTCCCGACGGGAGTCAGCAGTGAAGCGCACCACCTTGTCCCTCTTCGCCGGCACCGCCGCGCTCGCCGCCGTCACCGGGTTCGCGGTGGTCTCCGCCCCGGACACCACCGGCACCGACCCGGCCGGCTCGGCCGCCCTGCTGCCCGTCGAGCGCACCGGCCTGACCTGCCCGGCGCCCAGCGACTCCGACCTCGCCGAGACGACGTACACGTCCTTCACGCCGGTCACCAAGGGCGCCGAGAGCGACGGCGAGGCCGAGCTGACGGCCGCCGGGACGGGGACCGGCAAGCAGGACGACAAGGCCGTACTGAAGCCCGAGAAGCCCGGCACGCCGGTCACCGGCGACGTCTCCGGCGGTGACGCGCCCGCCCTGATCGGCACGGCGGAGGGGCGGTTCGCACCCGGCTGGACCGTGCAGCAGACCACGGAGGTCGCGGTCGGCACCGGCCGCGGACTCCTCGGCGTCAACTGCACCCAGGCGGACACCGAGTTCTGGTTCCCCGGCGCCAGCACGGACCCGGGCCGCACCGACTACGTCCACCTGACCAACCCGGACGACTCGGCCGCCGTGGTCGACATCGAGCTGTACGGCGCGGACGGCGCCGTCAAGTCGACGGTGGGGGAGGGCATCACGGTCAAGCCGCACGCCAGTGAGGCGGTCCTGCTGTCCACGCTCAGCGACGACGCGCAGTCCGACCTCACCGTGCACGTCGGCGTGCGCAGCGGCCGGGTCGGTGCCGCGGTGCAGGCCCTGCACGACAAGCTCGGCGGCGACTGGCTCGCCGCGTCCGCCGACCCGGCGGGCAGCCTGGTGCTGCCGGGCATCCCCGCGGACGCCGAGGACGTCCGGCTGGTGGTGTTCGCCCCCGGCGACAGCGACGCCGACGTCAAGGTGCAGCTCGCCTCCCCGTCCGGCCTGATCACCCCCGCCGGGCACGAGACGGTACGGGTGAAGGGCGGCATGACGACCGCCGTCGACCTCGCCGACGTCACCCGCGGCGAGGCCGGCTCGCTGGTGCTGACGCCCACCGACCGGTCCGTTCCGATCGTCGCGGCGGCCCGCGTGGTGCGCGGCAAGAACTCCGGCCAGGAGACGGCGTTCATCCCCGCCACCAGCCCGATCGACACCCGCGCGACCGCGGTGGACAACCGCGCCAAGGGCACCACGCTCTCCGTCACCGCCCCCAAGGCCGCCGCCGAGGTCAAGGTCACGGCGTCGGCGGGCAGCGAGGGCGGCACCGAGGCGACGAAGACGTACACCATCAAGGCCGGCACCACCCAGGACGTCGAGATCCCGGTCCCCGAGGGCCTGAAGGGCAGCTACGCCCTGACCGTCGAGCCGGTGTCGGGCGGACCGGTGTACGCGGCCCGGGCGCTGACGGCGACGGCGGACGGCGTCTCGGCCTTCACCGTGCAGACCCTCCCGGACGACCGGGGGACGGTCTCGGTGCCGACGGCGGAGGAGGACCTGTCGGTCCTCCAGGAGTGAGGGGCGCTCAGTCCTCGCCGTACCGCGGGTCGACCGTCTCCGGCGTCAGCCCCAGCAGGTCGGCGACCTGCTCGACCACCACCTCGTGCACCAGCATGGCCCGCTCGTCCCGGCCCTTGGTACGGATCTCGACCGGCCGCCGGTACACCACCACCCGGGCCCGCCGGCCGTCCCGCGCGGGCACCGTGCGGCCCAGCGGCACCGCCTCGTCGCTCCACGCCTCGCCGCCCCCGTCCGGCTGCGGCACCTCCAGGACGAGGAAATCGATGTCGGCGAGCTGCGGCCAGCGTCGCTCCAGCCGTTCCACCGAGTCCTGCACCAGGTCCGCGAACGCGTCGGCGCGGCTCGCGGCCAGCGGTACCTGCGGGGGCGCGATCGGGCCGCGCATGCCCCGGCCGTGGCGGTCACGGCGGCGGGGGCCGGGGGCGGCGTCGCGGGGCGTCACGGGGTTGTCCATCACCGGTGAAGGGTAGTCCTCGCGGGCTCCGGGCGGCGGGCTCCACACCGGATGCCAGAACGCCCGGAGCGGACTGCGGGCCCGCCGGGAGCCGGCCGGGGAGGACCGATCAAGCCAAGGCCGGGGCTCGATTCCGTATCTCTCCGGTACCGGGGAGGTGGGGTGATTGGTGTGGTTTGGGTGGGATCATGGCCGGCGTCCGGTCCGCGCGGCCGCCCTGCGGAGCGGTGTCCGCGCAGGTCAGCGCGGTGGGTTCGGAGGGGCATGTGGGGCGTTTCACACCGCGACACGGTGGAGTGACCGGGCGGGGAGTCGTCGCGGCCCGCTCAAGAGTGCGGTACCGTCCAACGTCGTGAGCCCTGTACGTCGCTGTTCGCGCACCGCTTGCGGCCGTCCCGCCGTAGCGACGCTGACGTACGTCTACGCCGACTCGACCGCCGTCCTCGGCCCGCTCGCCACCTATGCCGAACCGCACTGCTACGACCTGTGCGCCGAGCACTCCGAGCGGCTCACCGCCCCGCGCGGCTGGGAGGTCGTCCGGCTCCTCGACGGCTCCGCCCCGGCCCGCCCCAGCGGCGACGACCTGGAGGCGCTGGCCAACGCGGTGCGCGAGGCGGCCCGGCCCCAGGAGCGGGCCGCGCAGGCCGGCGGAGCCCGCTCGGCCGACCCGATGGAGGTCGCCCGCCGCGGCCACCTGCGGGTCCTGCGGTCCCCGGACAACTGAGCCGCCCCCCTCCGAGGCAACTGAACAGCCCTCCCGCCGACTTGTTGCCGCACAGCCATTGACGCGGTGTTGTCGCGGACACGACCATTCCGTCCCAGTGACCCATCGGCGAGAAATCGCTTTCGCATGGCGGAACCGGGGAGGCGCCCGTGTACGTCCAGGAACTCGAGCCCGTGGCCGACTCCCTCGGCCTGTCCGCCCTGGTCGCGGCGCTGCCCCTGGTGATCGTCCTCGTCCTGCTCGGCGGCGTGCGGATGAAGGCGCACCTGGCGGGCCTCACGGGCCTGCTGGCAGCCGTCCTGGTGGCCTGGCTCGCGTACGGCATGCCGCTCGGCCAGACCCTCTCCAGCGGCGTCCAGGGCGCCGTCTTCGGCCTCTTCCCCATCCTGTGGATCGTGGTCAACGCCCTGTGGGTGTACCGGATGACCGTCCGCACCCGGCACTTCGACATCCTGCGCCGGTCCTTCGGCCGCCTCTCCGACGACCCGCGCATCCAGGCGCTCGTCGTCGCCTTCTGCTTCGGCGCCCTCCTGGAGGCACTCGCCGGGTTCGGGGCGCCGGTCGCCATCTGCTCGGTCATGCTGGTGGCGCTCGGCTTCGACCCCGTCCGCGCGGCCGTCGTCGCCCTGGTCGCCAACACCGCGCCGGTCGCTTTCGGCGCGATGGGCACCCCGGTGGTGACCCTCGCCCAGGTGACCGGCCTGCCCCTGGACGACGTCGCCTCCGTGGTGGGTCGGCAGACCCCGCTGCTGGCCCTCGTCGTCCCCCTGGTGCTGGTCTTCCTGGTGGACGGCCGGCGCGGACTGCGCGAGACCTGGGTGCCCGCCCTGGCCTGCGGAGTGGCCTTCGCCGTCGCCCAGTTCGCCGCCTCTAACTACCTCTCCGCCCAGCTCGCCGACATCGGCGCCGCCCTCGCCGGGGCGGCCGCCCTGGTCGCCGTGCCGCAGGCCCGCAGACCCGCCGCCGAACCCGTCCGCGCCGCCGTCCTGACCGGCGTACGCAGCGAGGAACTCGACCAACGCGACCCCGCGCGGGAGGTCGTCCGGGCCTACGCCCCCTACACGCTGATCATCGTGATCTTCTCCGTCGCGCAGATCCCGGCCGTCAAGGACTGGCTGGCGGGCGCGACCCAGACGTACGACTGGCCGTTCCTGGACGTGGTCTCCCCGGACGGCGAACGGGCCGGCGGCAACGTCTTCACCTGGCCGGTCGTCGCCACCGGCGGCACCCTGGTGCTCCTCGCCGGAGTGGCCACCGCCTTCGTCCTCGGCGTGCACGCGCGCGTGGTGGTCAAGGAATGGCTCGCCACCGTCCACGAACTGCGCTTCGCCATCCTCACCGTGACCTCCGTCCTGGCCCTCGCCTACGTCATGAACCTCTCCGGACAGGCCGCCACCATCGGCCACTTCGTCGCGGCGGCCGGCGCCGGACTCGCCTTCCTCTCCCCGGTGCTTGGCTGGTTCGGTGTGGCCGTCTCCGGCTCCGACACCTCCGCCAACGCCCTGTTCGGCGCCCTCCAGGTCACCGCCGCGCGGGAGTCGGGCCTCTCGCCCGAACTGCTCGCCGCCGCCAACAGCTCCGGCGGCGTCCTCGGCAAGATGATCTCCCCGCAGAACCTCACCATCGCCTGCGCCGCCGTCGGCCTGGCCGGCCGCGAGGGCGACCTGCTGCGCAAGGTGCTGCCCTGGAGCCTCGGCCTGCTGCTGGTGATGTGCCTGATCGTGGTCGGCCAGTCGTCGCCGGTCCTGGGATGGATGCTGCCCTGAGGACGGGACCTCGACGGATCCTGGCGGGGGGTGGCCCGAGGGCGGGACTGCGGGACTGTCAGTGGTCCGGGGTAGTTTGTGACCACTGACACGACTGTGTGCCGACCGGACTTGGTGCCGAACGGACTGTGGGGAAGGCTGGCCCGTGACTGCTGATCTGTCCGATCTGTCGCAGCTCGTCAAGGCGTACGACGTACGCGGAGTGGTCCCGGACCAGTGGGACGAGACGGCCGCCGAGCTGTTCGGCGCCGCCTTCGTCCGGACCACCGGCGCGAGCGCGATCGTGACCGGCCACGACATGCGCCCCTCCTCCCCGTCGCTGTCCGGCGCCTTCGCGCGCGGCGCGGCGGGACAGGGCGCCGACGTCACCGAGATCGGCCTGTGCTCCACCGACCAGCTCTACTACGCCTCCGGCGCGCTGGACCTGCCGGGCGCCATGTTCACCGCCTCGCACAACCCGGCCCGCTACAACGGCATCAAGCTGTGCCGCGCGGGCGCCGCCCCGGTCGGCCAGGACACCGGCCTCACCGAGATCCGCGCGCTGGTGGAGGGCTGGGCCGCGACGGGCGCCCCCGAACCGGCCGCGCGTCAGGGCACCGTCACCCGCCGCGACACGCTGGCCGACTACGCGGCCCACCTGCGCTCCCTCGTCGACCTCGCCTCCATCCGCCCCCTGAAGGTCGTCGTCGACGCGGGCAACGGCATGGGCGGCCACACCGTCCCGTCCGTCTTCGCCGGCCTCCCCCTCGACCTGGTGCCGATGTACTTCGACCTGGACGGCACCTTCCCCAACCACGAGGCCAACCCCCTCGACCCGGCCAACCTCGTCGACCTCCAGCAGCGCGTCCGCGAGGAGGGCGCCGACCTGGGCCTCGCCTTCGACGGCGACGCCGACCGCTGCTTCGTCGTCGACGAGCACGGCGCCCCGGTCTCCCCGTCGGCGATCACCGCCCTGGTCGCCGTCCGCGAACTGGCCCGGCACGGCGGCCGGGGCACGGTCATCCACAACCTGATCACGTCCTGGTCCGTCCCGGAGGTCGTCCGCGAGCACGGCGGCAGCCCGGTCCGCACCCGCGTGGGCCACTCCTTCATCAAGGCCGAGATGGCCCGCACCGGCGCGATCTTCGGCGGCGAGCACTCCGCGCACTACTACTTCCGCGACTTCTGGAACGCGGACACGGGCATGCTGGCCGCCCTCCACGTGCTGGCCGCCCTCGGCGGTCAGCAGGGCCCGCTGTCCACCCTGGTCGCCGCCTACGACCGCTACACCGGCTCCGGCGAGATCAACTCCACGGTCGCCGACCAGACGGCCCGGCTGGCCGCGATCAGGGCCGCCTACGCGGACCGCGACGACGTCACCCTCGACGAACTGGACGGCCTGACCGTCACCGCCCCCGACTGGTGGTTCAACGTCCGCCCCTCCAACACCGAACCCCTCCTCCGTCTGAACGCGGAGGCCCGCGACGAGGTGACGATGACGAAGATCAGGGACGAGGCGCTGGCGATCATCAGGGGCTGAGTTTCTCCCTTCGTGACTTCCGAGTGCGGGGCGCCGGGCGGTGGTGGGCACAGGCCCGGGGGTCCAGGGGGCGGAGCCCCCCTGGCGACGGGACCGTCCCGCCGCCCGCCCCCGCTCCGGCGGTACCCTGACCAGCACATCCACCCACAGCCCCGAAGGAACGACCTCATGCCACTGGAAGCCGGCCTCCTGGAAATCCTCGC
This sequence comes from Streptomyces sp. JW3, assembly GCF_052216785.1. Taxonomy (NCBI): domain Bacteria; kingdom Bacillati; phylum Actinomycetota; class Actinomycetes; order Kitasatosporales; family Streptomycetaceae; genus Streptomyces; species Streptomyces sp. JW3. The sequence goes on from NZ_JBQOUX010000116.1 coordinate 20,953, forward strand.
CTGCCCGGCCTGCCACGCCCCCCTCGAAGAGCAGGACGCGGAGCTGATCTGCACCGGCGAGGCCTGCGGCCTCGTCTACCCCGTGCGCGACGACATCCCCGTCCTCCTCATCGACGAGGCCCGCCGCCCCGAGTAGCCGGCCCGCCCGGACACCGGCCCCCGCGACCTGAACACTCCGGCGATCGGAGCCTGCCGCCATGCTCGACGAAACGCTGCTCGACAACCCCCAGGGCCTCGCCGCCGCCGACCATCGGGGCCTGCTCCGCGGCGCCGCCGAAGCCGGCGCCCGGGTCCGGACCGCCGCCCGGCTCACCGCCGAGGCCGGCCTCTCCCAGCTCAAACCTGACGGCCGCCCCCGCGCCGTCCTCATCGCCGGCCCCGGCGCCGCCGCCACCCACGCCGCCGACCTCCTAGGCACCCTGGCCGGCCCCGGCAGCCCCGTCACCCGCCTCGCCCCCAGCGGCGTGGCCCCCGCCGCGGGCGCCCTGCGCTGGGACCTGCCCGGCTGGGCCGGCTCCGTGGACCTGCTGCTCATCGCCACCCCCGACGGCGCCGAACCCGGCCTGGCGCTGCTCGCCGAGGCGGCCTACCGACGCGGCTGCGCGGTCGTCGCCGTAGCCCCGCCCCGCTCCCCGCTCAGCGAGACGGTCACCGGCTCCCTCGGCCTGTTCCTCCCCATGGCCACCGCCCCCTACGACCAGGAAGAACCCCTGGCCGGGGCCGCCCCCGGCGTCCTGTGGGCGCTGCTCACCCCCCTCCTCGCCCTGCTGGACCGGGTCGGCCTGCTCACCGCCCCGCCCGACGCCCTGGAACAGGTCGCCGACCGCCTCGACCAGGTCGCCGAACGCTGCGGACCCGCCGTCGCGACGTACGGCAATCCCGCCAAGACCCTCGCGGCCGAACTCGCCGAATCCCTCCCGGTCATCTGGACCGAGGGCACCTCCGCCGGCCCCGCGGGCCGCCGCTTCGCCGCCGCGCTCGCCGAACTGGCCGGCACCCCGGCCGTCGTGGCCGAACTGCCCGAGGCGCTCGCCGCGCACAGCGTGCTGCTGGCCGGCCGGCTCGCCGCCGGCGCCGACCCCGACGACTTCTTCCGCGACCGTGTCGAGGAGCCGTCCGCCCTGCACGCGCGCGTGGTCCTGCTGCGCGACCGCCCGATCGGCGGCCTCACCGCCGCCCCCACCGCCCGCGACCTGGCCCTCGGCCACGACACTCCGATCAGCGAACTGGAACCGGAGTCCGGCGGCGAACTGGAGACCCTCGCCGAACTGATCGCCATCACGGATTTCGCCGCCGTTTACCTGGCGCTCGCCTCCGGCGCCTGATCTCGTAGGCGAACCTTCCGCTGAAGCAGCAAGACCGGCAGAGAGAGCCCACGCAACGCCATGGACCGCCTCGACAACACCGTCCGCCCCTACGCCTGGGGTTCCACCACCGCGATCCCGGCCCTGCTCGGCACCGCCCCGACCGGCGAGCCCCAGGCCGAGATGTGGATGGGCGCCCACCCCGGCGCCCCCTCCCGCACCGCCCGCGGCACCCTCGACGAGGTCGTCGCGGCCGCCCCCGAGCGGGAACTGGGCACCGCCGCCGTCGCCGCATTCGGCCCCCGGCTGCCCTTCCTCCTCAAGATCCTCGCGGCCGGCGCCCCGCTCTCCCTCCAGGTCCACCCCGACCTCGACCAGGCCCGGCACGGCTACGCGGACGAGGAGCGCCGCGGCATCCCGGCCGACGCCCCGCACCGCAACTACAAGGACGCCAACCACAAGCCCGAACTGATCTGCGCCCTCACCGAGTTCGACGGCCTGTGCGGCTTCCGCGCCCCGGAAGAGGCCGCCGCCCTCCTCGACGGCCTCGGCGTCCCCTCCCTCAAGCCGTACGCCGACCTGCTGCGCGCCCACCCCGAGGACGCCGCCCTGCGCGAGGTCCTCACCGCCGTCCTCACCGCCGACCCGGACGACATGTCCCGCACGGTCACCGAGACCGCCGCCGCCTGCGCCCGCCTCGGCGGCGCCTACGCGCCTTACGCCGACATCGCCCACCACTACCCCGGCGACCCCGGCGTCCTCGCCGCGCTGCTCCTCAACCACGTCCGGCTCCAGCCCGGCGAGGCCCTCTACCTCGGCGCCGGCGTCCCGCACGCCTACCTCAGCGGCCTCGGCGTCGAGATCATGGCCAATTCCGACAACGTCCTGCGCTGCGGCCTGACCCCCAAGCACGTCGACGTCCCCGAACTCCTGCGCATCGTCCGCTTCCAGGCCACCGGTCCCGGCGTACTGCGCCCCGAGGCGTCCCCCGACGGCGAGGAGGTCTACGAGACCCCCATCGACGAGTTCCGCCTCTCCCGCTACGTCCTCGCCGACGGCACCGCCCCCCACGACCTCACCCGCCCCGCCCCGCAGATCCTGCTCTGCACGGCGGGCACCGTCCGTACGGGCGACCAGGAACTGGCCCCCGGCGCGTCCGTCTACGTCCCGGCGGGCGAAAAGGCCGAAGTGTCCGGTACGGGCACGGTCTTCCGGGCCACCGTCCGCATCTGACGCGAACACAGCAGCCCGGCCCGCGGGATCCCCGCCCGGCCGGGCTGCAACAATGGCCCACCGCAAAGGAAGGGCAAAGCCGGGCACCGGCCGAGCCCCCGGGCGGCCCGCGCGGGCAGACGGCACGCGTAGGCGGACGAAGGCGAAGGGACAACGCGACACATGAGCGCGTCAGGCGGAACCAAGGCGATCGTGGCGGCACTGGGCGCCAACCTGGCCATCGCGGTATCGAAATTCGTGGCGTTCCTCTTCAGCGGCTCGTCGTCGATGCTCGCGGAATCGGTGCACTCGCTCGCGGACTCGGGCAACCAGGCACTGCTCCTGCTCGGCGGCAAGCGCGCCCAGCGCGCGGCCACCCCGCAACACCCCTTCGGCTACGGCCGGGAACGCTACATCTACGCCTTCCTCGTCTCCATCGTCCTCTTCTCGGTCGGCGGCATGTTCGCCCTCTACGAGGGCTACGAGAAGATCAAGCACCCGCACGAGCTGGAGCACTGGTACTGGCCGGTGGGCGTCCTGGTCTTCGCGATCATCGCCGAGGGCTTCTCCTTCCGGACCGCCATCAAGGAGTCCAACACCCTGCGCGGCAAGCAGTCCTGGACCGAGTTCGTCCGCCGGGCCAAGGCGCCCGAACTGCCGGTCGTCCTCCTGGAGGACTTCGGCGCGCTCGTCGGTCTCGTCCTCGCCCTCGGCGGCGTCGGCCTCGCCCTGCTCACCGGTGACGGCGTCTGGGACGGCGTCGGCACCCTGTGCATCGGCGTCCTGCTCATCCTGATCGCGCTCGTCCTGGCCGCCGAGACCAAGTCCCTGCTGCTCGGCGAGGCGGCCGGCACCGAGGCGGTCGAGAAGATCGAGGCCGCGATCGTCGCCGGCGACACCGTCACCGGCATCATCCACATGCGCACCCTCCACCTCGGCCCCGAGGAACTCCTCGTCGCCGCCAAGATCGCCGTCCGCCACGACGGCACCGCCACCGAGATCGCCGCCGCCATCGACGCCGCCGAGGCCCGTATCCGCGAGGCCGTCCCGATCGCCCGCGTGATCTACCTGGAACCGGACATCTACCGCGCCGCCGAAGCCGCCAAGGGCCCCGACCGCGAAGCCACCCCCGGCGGCCCCAGCACCTCACCCGCCGGTCACTGACCCACCCGCCCACTCCCCGTGGCCCGTCGGCACCCCCGGCGGGCCACTTTCCGTGATCGGCCGGAAGTGTGCGGAGGCGGGCTGGGGACGGCGGGGGCCACCGGTGTAGCTTGGGACGGAGCCAGACGTCGCTGCTGATGGCGGTCGGGCGGCCCGACACGGGCCGGCCGAGGGAGAGAGGGCCTCCGACGGACTGCGCTGCGCACACGCGGGCATGCCTGTGTCCTCTTCGGGGCACCCCTGTGTCCGCCGCCGCGCAGATCAGCCGTACCCACCTCGACCCGAACCCGAGGAGCAGCTCGTAATGACGACTGTCGACAACCGGCAGGACTTCAAGGTCGCCGACCTCTCCCTGGCCGCCTTCGGCCGCAAGGAGATCACCCTCGCCGAGCACGAGATGCCCGGCCTCATGGCGATCCGCGAGGAGTACGCCGAGGCCCAGCCCCTCGCCGGCGCCCGCGTCACCGGCTCCCTGCACATGACCGTGCAGACCGCCGTACTCATCGAGACCCTGGTCGCCCTCGGCGCCCAGGTCCGCTGGGCCTCCTGCAACATCTTCTCCACCCAGGACCACGCGGCCGCCGCCATCGCCGTCGGTCCGAACGGCACCCCCGACAACCCCCAGGGCATCCCGGTCTACGCCTGGAAGGGCGAGACGCTCGAGGAGTACTGGTGGTGCACCGAGCAGGCACTGACCTGGCCGGACAGCCCCACCGGCGGCCCCAACATGATCCTGGACGACGGCGGCGACGCCACCCTCCTGGTCCATCAGGGCGTCCAGTACGAGAAGGACGGCAAGGTCCCCTCGCCCGACACCGCCGAGAACGACGAGCACCGCGTCATCCTCGAACTCCTCAACCGCACCATCACCGACGGCTCCCAGAAGTGGACCCAGCTGGCGTCGGAGATCCGGGGTGTCACCGAGGAGACGACGACCGGTGTGCACCGGCTGTACGAGATGCAGCGGGACGGCACTCTCCTGTTCCCGGCGATCAACGTCAATGACGCGGTCACCAAGTCGAAGTT
>NZ_JBQOUX010000117.1:0-25451 GCF_052216785.1 Streptomyces sp. JW3
CCACCGGGGGTGCCCGGGGCGCCCGGCGCGTGGGGCGGCCGCGGGCCCACGGGTGACACCGGCGCAGGCGGCGTCGTTGGCGGCGGCGGCGCGGACTCCGGCGAGGGCACGCCCGGCGCCGGCGCCGTGTCCGCCGCCCCCGCCGCACCGACCGGCCCCCCGACCGGCCGCGGCATCCCCCCGCCCCGCGTCAGCTTCGCCGTACCGGCGTCCTGAATCGCCCCGGGCGGCTCCGCGACGTCCCGGCCGCCGACGTCGGCGGCGGCGTCGTCGTCCTCGTCGTCGTCCAACTGCGGTGCGAACACCGTCTCCGGCAACGGCACGGAGCGGTCCTCGCCACCGTCCCCGTTGGTGTCGGTCCCGGCCCACGGCGTCGCCCCGGGCGGCACGACCGGCGCACCGGACACCGCACCACCCCCCGCGCCCGCCGCCGCACCCTCGGTACTTTCCGCAGCCGGCCACGCCGCACCACTCACCGGAGCAGCCCCCGCGGACCCCGACCCGGACCCGGGTACGCCAGGCCCGGATACACCGGACCCGGATACACCGGACCCGTCAGCCCCAACGACCGACTCCGAAACCTCCGCAACACCCGCCGTCCCGCTCCTCGTCCGCGAGGCGGGCCGCCGGTCCGCGATCCCCAGCTTGTCCGCCGCCTCCTGCAACCACTCCGGCGGGGACAGCAGGAACGACGTCTGGTTCAGATCCACCCGCGCCGCCGCCGGCGCCGGCCCCGCGACCGCGCCGGCCCGGCCGTACTCCTCCTCGTACCGGCGGATCACCTCACCCACCGGCAGCCCGGGCCACAGCGTCGCGTCCCCGCTGTCCCGGGCGATCACCAGCCGCTGCGCACCGCCGTCCGAGCGCGGCCCGTCCGCCCGGTCCTCGGCCCACACCACGAACCCGAGCCCGAACTCCCGCACCCGCACCTCCCGGTGCTGATACGCCGGCACGTCCCCGTTGACCCATTCCTCGGCGCGCTCCTGCGCCTGCGCGAACGTCACCATCAGTCAGCTCACTCCCCGGCCACCGCAACGGCCCGCGCGAACCCGCCGTCCACCATCAGATCCGCCACCGTCTCCAACTCCGGCGGCGACCCCGCCAGCCGGGACAGAAACGCGTCGAAATCCTCCCCGCACGGCAGCAGCAACCGCTCCGCCCGCTCGGCCGGCGACCACCCCGGATCGACGTCCCGCGCGTCGTCGTACGCGCAGAACCACACCGAACCGGCCCGCTCACCGCGCACCTTCACCGCCAGCAGCCCGCCCTGCACGAACGCCACACACAGATAGTCCTTGGTCAGATGGTCCCGCAGACACTTGTTGACGTAGACCAGGTCATTGACCGCCGCCTCCTCACGCACCGTGAAGAACGGCTGATCGACCAGCAGCCCCAACTCCGCGTCCAGCGCCGTCCCCACCGGCGCACAGCCCCCCGCCGCCTTCAGGAACGACCGGTACGCGCCCGGCAGCCGGTACCCGAGGTCCTCCTCCACCCCCAGCACCTGCTGCTCCGTCACCGCCACCCCCGACTTCGGCAGCCCGAAATGCGCCGGCCTCGTCTCCTGCAACGGCCGCGTCCCCCGCTTGCCCTGGTCCACCGCCGCCGTCGCGATCCCGCCGTGGTGCCGCAGCAACGCCTTCACCTCGACCGGCACCAACTCCAGCCGCCGCGACCCCACCACGTGGTGCCACGTCCAGCCGTGCGGCGTCGCCACCGCCGGCACCGTGTCCCACAACGCGTGCCCCGACGCCGCCAGCGCCGCGTTCGCCGACACGTAGTCCGTCAACCGCAGTTCATCGACCCCGAAGCCGCCCGGCGGCTCCGCCACCTCCGCCGCCGCCCGCGCGTACGGTGAGAAATCCGGAAACCCGCTCCCGTCCACCCGCACCCCGCCCGGATGCCGCGCCGCCCGCACCGGATCCGGGAAATGCACGACCTGCCCGGCGTAGGCCGCGTTCGGCGGCACGGCCCCTCCCCCGGCCTGGCGGCCGGGAGGAACCCCCAGCCCGAGCCGACCTGTCGTCATGGCGGTTGCCCCCTGCGGCATATGTCCGTCGATGGTCCGTGGAACGCCCGCGCACTGCCCGGATCACCCCAGCGCACGCGGTGCCGACAGCCTATGCGGTACGCCGACACCGGTCACCGGCACCGGCGCCGCACCCCTCCGCTTCCGTGACCAGCCGTCACGCACCGGTGACAGACCGCCCATATCCGGGCGTGTCACCGCGCCCCAGCTTCCCCACCAGCCACGCCATTTGGCAGTCTGTGACCTCCGGGGGGATGCTCAGGAGGGGATGACGATCATGAGTGCGACACAGGCGGGGCAACGGACCGGACACCAGACGGGCAGGCCGGACGACCCCCGCACCGGCGACCCCCGCATCGGCTGGAGCAGCGCCGAAGCCCTCCACGCACCCGTCCTGCACCACCGCCGCGACGGCATACTCCCCACCGTCGCCGCCGCCCTCTCCGTGCGCGGCACCACCCTCACCGGCACCGCCGCCCGCGGCGACACACCCCCCGCCCTGCACCCCCTCGTACAGGACTTCCTCGACACCCTCACCAGCTCCCAACGCGACCGCTTCACCGGCCGCTGCGCCGAGACCATCCTCATCTCCCGGCACCTCACCACCGCCGACGCCGCCCGCAGCAAACGCGCCGCCCGCAGACCCATGACCAACGGCGAGGCCCGCAAAGCCCTCAAACACGCCAAGCTCACCACCCGCCGCATCCGCGAGGACGGCGACCCCCTGCACGGCACCTTCGCCACCCCCTGCCGCACCTGCACCGCCCTCAGCGCCCACTTCGGCGTCCGCGTCGTCGACTCCACGACCACCACCGACTGACCGGCCGGCCGAACCCACACCCGCCCGCACCACCCGCACGGACGACGAACGAAGGCCGATGCACCCCGACCGCACCACCACCCGCTTCCCCGAACCCGTCGCCACCGCCCTGCGCGACGCCGGCTGGCAGCCCGGCCGCTGGGACATCAAACAGGCCGAATACTGGGCCGACACCCTGCGCGAACACACCTCGCCCGCCGGCCACCGGCACACCGTCTTCCCCGCCGCCGTCGAAGCCTGGGCCGAGTTCGGCGGCCTCACCGTCACCCCCACCGCACCCGGCCGGCAGCTCGCCCCCGCCGCCCTCCACCTCGACCCCCTGCACGGCCTCCACCTGGCCCGCACCCTCGGCGACCTCGGCCGCGCCCTCGACACCGAGGTCTGCCCCCTCGGCACCGAGACCGACACCCAGGCCCTCCTCGCCATCGACACCCACGGCCGCGTCTACGCCCTCGACCACACCGGCGACTGGTACCTCGGCCCCCACCTCGACCACGCCCTCGCCGCCCTCGTCACCGGCACCGAACCCAGCCGCCTCAGCACCGTCTGACGACGCCGGCACCGCCCGCCCACAGTCAGCACCGCCCGACTCACGACGCGACCGACGCCGGAATCACCGCCGACACCCGAAAACCCCCCGCGTCCGTCGGCCCCGACACGAACACCCCGCCCAGCGCCGCGACCCGCTCCTTCATCCCCACCAGACCGTTGCCCCCCGACGGCAGCCCCGCCGCGGACGCCGACGCCGGCTCCGGCGGCGGATCGTTCTCCACCTGCATCGCGATCTCCGACACCCGATGCGCCAGCCGCACATACGTCTTCGCCCCCGACGCGTGCTTGTGCACGTTCGTCAGCGCCTCCTGCACCACCCGGAACGCCGTCTGCTCCACCACCGGCGCATACGACCGCGCGTCCCCCTGCACCGACAGATCCACCACCATCCCGGCCGCCGCCGACTGCCCCACCAACTCGCCCAGCTCCGACAACGACGGCCCCTCACCGTCCGCCTCGGCCGCCCGCGAAGCCGCCGCCGCCGCGGCCACCCCCACCGCCGCGAGCGGCACCGCCCGCTCCCGCGGCACCTCGGACCCACTGCGCAGCACCCCGAGCATCTCCCGCAACTCGGTCAGCGCCTGCCGCCCCATGTCCCCCACCAGCGCGGCGTTCTTCACCGCCTTCTCCGGATCCTTCCGCGCCACCGCCTGCAACGCCGCCGCGTGCACCACCATCAGACTCACCCGGTGCGCGACCACGTCATGCATCTCCCGCGCGATCCGCGTCCGCTCCTCACTACGCGCCCACTCGGCCCGCTCCTCCGCCCGCTCCGCGAGCAACTGAAGCTCCCGCTCCAGATCGTCCGCCCGCTCCCGCAGACTCTCCATCAACCGCCGCCGCGCCCCCGCGTACAGCCCCAGCAGCACCGGCGGCGCGGTCAGCCCCAGCGACGTCGTCACCGCCGCGAACGGCACGAACCAGTCCCCGATCCCCAACTCCCCCGCCGCCATGCCCTGCCGCACCCGCACAAACGTCACGATCAACGTCCCCAGCAGCGACATCCCCGCCAGCGCACCGATGATCCGGCGCGGCAGCTCGCACGCCGCCAGCGTGTACAGACCGACGATGCCCATCAGAAAGCCCATCTGCGCCGGCGTGATGGCGATCGCCACCAGCACCACCGCGATCGGCCACTTCCTGCGCACCAGCAGCACGGCACCGGCCAGCAGACCGAACAGCACCCCCGCCGCCACCGGAATCCCGGCGTCCCACGCGAAGGGCACCCCCTCCGCCGCGCACTCCAGCGCCGACACGGCCGCGAGCCCCACATCGAGCACCGCACCGCGCCGCCGCTCCCACCACCAAGGCCCACCCCGGGCCGTCACATGGTCTTCCCCCGTCGAGGTCATGCCTCCAGCCTACGGGCGCGTGGCCGCGCATTTCCGGGGAGTTTTACGGGATTCAGCCGGACCACGGAGGGTGACCGTACGGTAGCGATACGACGCGATATCCCTCGAACTGGTGAACCGCTCACCGTTCGCCCCCGGAATCGATCATTCCGCCCGCACGGTGGCCCCATGACCACACCTCAACGGGGCAGGTACGCGGACTTCGAGGGCCTGAGAGAGAAGGCGGTGGCACTGCGCCGCGCGGGCTACAGCCTCCGGCAGATCAGAGACGAGCTGAAGGTGTTCAACAACGACATCCTCAACCAACTGGTGAAGGGAGAACCCCCGCCGGCCTGGACCAAGCGGCCGAGGGCGAAGGACGACCTGAAGGCGAGGGCCCGCGAGCTGCGCCTGCAAGGCTGGACGTACGACCAGATCGAGGTGGAGCTGGGCTGCTCCAGGAGTTCGGTCTCACTGTGGGTCAGAGACCTCCCGCGGCCCGAGCCCCGCTACACACCGGAGGAACAACGGGCCCTCATGAACGAGGGGCTGGCCAGGCGCCGGGCAGCCGAGGACGAGGAGCGCCAGCGGATCAAAGCGGAAGCCAGGCGCGAGATCGGTGCTTTCACGGCCCGCGAACTCTTCCTCGTAGGCGTGGCGCTCTATTGGGCCGAGGGCTCGAAGAGCAAACCGTACGACCGCCGCGAGCGTGCCGTCTTCGTCAACAGCGACCCCGGAGTGATCAAGACCTACCTGGCCTGGCTCGACCTGCTCGGCGTGGGACGGGACCGCATGGGCTTCCGGCTACTCATCCACGAGTCCGCCAACATCGACGCGTCGCACAGGTTCTGGGCGGAGATCGCCGACATTGCCCCGACCGCCTTCGCGAAGCCGACACTCAAGAAGCACAACCCGAAAACGGTCCGCAAGAACATCGGAGACAACTATCACGGTTGTCTTGTCGTCACCGTGTCCCGCAGCGCCCAGTTGTACAACCGCATCGAGGGCTGGTGGGAGGGGACAGTGGTGGCAGCCAAACAACGAACCCCGTAGGCTGGCTCCCGGCATTCCCGGGTTGCTCTGTCGGTAGGGGCGACTGGACTTTGAATCCAGGTAAGACGCAGGTTCGACTCCTGCCCCGGGAGCCCAGCCGATGTGGGCCCTGACAGCACAGTCAGGGCCCACACTCATGTTCCTCACGTAACCCCCCGGTATCCTGCGGATGTCACCCCCACCCCAAAGCCGAAGGGCATCCCGTGAGCGCCAACCGCCCGGCAGCCGTCGTCGTTCTCGCAGCGGGTGAGGGCACCCGTATGAAGTCGGCCACGCCGAAGGTCCTGCACGACATCTGTGGCCGCTCCCTGGTGGGCCATGTACTCGCCGCCGCCGGCGAACTGGACCCGCAGCACCTGGTCGTCGTCGTCGGGCACGCCCGCGAACAAGTCGCCGCGCATCTCGCCGAGGTCGCCCCCGCGGCCCGTACCGCCGTCCAGGAGCAGCAGAACGGCACCGGGCACGCCGTCCGGATGGGTCTGGAGGAGCTGGGCGGCGTCGTCGACGGGACCGTCGTGGTCGTGTGCGGGGACACTCCGCTGCTCACCGGTGAGACGCTCGCCGCCCTCGCCGGCACCCACACCGCCGACGGGAACGCGGTGACCGTGCTGACCGCCGAGGTGCCGGACGCGACCGGGTACGGCCGGATCGTGCGGGACGAGAGCACCGGCGCCGTCACCGCGATCGTGGAGCACAAGGACGCCGACGAGACCCAGCGGGCGATCCGGGAGATCAACTCGGGGGTGTTCGCGTTCGACGGGCAGTTGCTCGCCGACGCGCTGGGCAAGGTGCGCACGGACAACAGTCAGGGCGAGGAGTACCTGACGGACGTGCTCGGCATTCTGCGGGCGGCCGGGCACCGGGTCGGGGCCTGTGTGGCCGGCGACCACCGGGAGATCGCCGGGATCAACAACCGGGTGCAGCTCGCCGAGGCGCGGCGGATCCTGAACGACCGGCTGCTGACGGCGGCGATGCTGGCGGGTGTGACGGTGGTGGACCCGGCGTCGACGTGGGTCGACGTGACCGTGACCTTCGAGCGGGACGTCACCGTCCACCCCCACACCCAGCTGCACGGCGCCACGCATCTCGCGGAGGGCGCGGAGGTCGGGCCGAACTCGCGGCTGGCGGACACCCGGGTCGGGGCCGGGGCGCGGGTGGACAACACGGTGAGCGCGGGGGCCGAGATCGGGGCCGAGGCGACGGTCGGGCCGTTCGCGTATCTGCGGCCGGGGACCCGGCTGGGTCTCAAGGGCAAGATCGGTACGTACGTCGAGACGAAGAACGCGTCGATCGGTGAGGGCACGAAGGTGCCGCACCTGTCGTATGTGGGGGACGCGACGATCGGTGAGTACTCGAACATCGGTGCCGCGAGTGTGTTCGTGAACTATGACGGACAGGACAAACACCACACCACGGTCGGCTCTCACTGCCGTACCGGGTCGGACAACATGTTTGTGGCTCCGGTCACGGTCGGGGACGGTGCCTACACCGCCGCCGGCTCGGTGATCACGAAGGACGTGCCGCCCGGTTCGTTGGCCGTGGCCCGGGGCCAGCAGCGGAATATCGAGGGTTGGGTGGCTCGTAAGCGCCCGGGGAGCGCGGCCGCGCGGGCGGCCGAGGAGGCGTCCCGGGAGCCGGGCGGCGAAGACTGACCGGAAACCGGTGCGTCGAAGTCGTCGTACCGTGATAAGTGCACACCCGCACCCTTACCAGCCGGGACGTCCGCTCTGCTCCGGCTGCGACACCTCTGAGGAGACAGTGCTGTGACCGGGATCAAGACGACCGGCGTGAAGAAGATGATGTTCTTCTCCGGCCGCGCCCACCCCGAGCTTGCCGAGGAGATCGCCCATGAGCTGGGTGTCGGGGTCGTCCCGACGAAGGCCTTCGATTTCGCCAACGGCGAGATCTATGTGCGCTATCAGGAGTCGGCTCGCGGTGCGGACTGTTTTCTGATCCAGAGCCACACGGCTCCGATCAACAAGTGGGTCATGGAGCAGTTGATCATGATCGACGCGTTGAAGCGTGCCTCGGCCCGCTCGATCACCGTCATCGTGCCGTTCTACGGTTACGCGCGGCAGGACAAGAAGCACCGGGGCCGTGAACCGATTTCGGCGCGGCTGATCGCGGATCTGATGAAGACGGCGGGTGCCGACCGCATCCTGGCCGTGGATCTGCACACGGATCAGATCCAGGGCTTCTTCGACGGGCCGGTCGACCATCTCTTCGCGCTGCCGCTGCTGGCGGACTACGTGGGCGCGAAGGTGGACCGGGACAAGCTGACGATCGTGTCGCCGGACGCCGGCCGGGTGCGGGTCGCGGACCGGTGGTGCGACCGGCTGGGCGCGCCGCTGGCGATCGTGCACAAGCGGCGGGACAAGGACGTGGCGAACCAGGTCACGGTGCACGAGGTCGTGGGTGATGTGGAGGGACGTATCTGCGTTCTGGTCGACGACATGATCGACACCGGTGGCACGATCTGCGCGGCGGCGGACGCGCTGTTCGCGCATGGTGCGGAGGACGTCATCGTGACGGCGACGCATGGGGTGCTGTCGGGTCCGGCGGCGGACCGGCTGAAGAACTCGAAGGTGAGTGAGTTCGTGCTGACGAACACCCTGCCGACGCCGGGTGAGCTGGAGCTGGACAAGATCACGGTGTTGTCGATCGCGCCGACGATCGCGCGTGCGGTGCGTGAGGTGTTCGAGGACGGTTCGGTGACGAGCCTGTTCGACGAGCAGTAGTCGTCCCCTGCTGTTCCTTGCTGTAGATCGTTTTGGGTGCGGCCTCCCGGGCCGAGTAGACTGTCGAAGTTGCTCGGCGAGGGAGGCCGTACTCGTGTTTCGCGGGTCGGCTGTCCGTTATCGACGCGCTCTTCGTAGCAGGCCGTTCGTGGCCGGGTGACCACGTCCGACTCTAGTATTTCTACGAGGAGTGATCATGTCCGAGGTGAAGATCGTCGCCGAGACGCGCAGCGAGTTCGGCAAGGGTGCCGCGCGCCGTATCCGTCGTGACAACAAGGTTCCGGGTGTGCTGTACGGGCACGGTTCGGACCCGCTGCACCTGACGCTGCCGGGGCACGAGCTGCTGATGGCGCTGCGTACGCCGAACGTGCTGATCGCGCTGGACATCGACGGCAAGTCGAGCGAGCTGGCCATCCCGAAGTCGGTGCAGCGCGACGCGATCAAGGGTTTCCTGGAGCACGTCGACCTTCAGCTGGTGCAGCGTGGTGAGACGGTGAGCGTCGAGATCTACGTGCACACCGAGGGTGAGCTGGCGCCGGGCGGCAACCTGCTGGAGCACGTGCTGAACACGCTGCCGGTCGAGGCCGAGGCCACCAACATCCCGGAGTCGGTCACCGTCTCCGTGGAGGGTCTGGAGGCCGGTGCCTCCGTCCTGGCGAAGGACATTCCGCTGCCGGCCGGCACCAAGCTGGGTGTCGACGGGGACACGGTCGTTCTCCAGGTCCTGGCCGCGCAGGCGGAGGAGTCCGCCGAGGGTGAGGGCGACGAGGCCGCGGAGGCCTGAGCCTTCCCGTCGTCGTTTCGCCGGCCGCTGTTCCCTTGTGGGGGCAGCGGTCGGCGCGTATCTGAGGAGACATGGACGTGACGACCGATTCCGGTGCCCCCTGGCTGATCGCGGGGCTGGGCAATCCCGGACCGGAGTACGCGGGGAACCGGCACAACGTCGGTTTCATGGTGGCCGAGTTGCTGGCCGGGCGGATGGGCGGGCGGTTCAAGCGGCACGGGAAGGCGCAGGCGCAGGTCGTGGAGGGGCGGCTCGGTGCGCCGGGGCCGGCCTCGCGGCGGGTGGTGCTGGCGAAGCCGATGTCGTACATGAATCTGTCGGGTGGTCCGGTGACGGCGCTGCGGGACTTCTACAAGGTGCCGACGGACCGGGTGGTGGCGGTGCACGACGAGCTGGACATCGACTTCGGGGTGTTGCGGCTGAAGCTGGGTGGCGGGGACAACGGGCACAACGGGCTGAAGTCGATGACGAAGGCGATGGGTGCGGAGTATCACCGGGTGCGGTGCGGGATCGGGCGGCCGCCGGGGCGGATGCAGGTGGCGGATTTCGTGCTGAAGGACTTCTCGTCGGCGGAGCGCAAGGAGCTGGACTGGTTCGTGGACCGGGCGGCGGACGCGGTGGAGGCGCTGGTGCTGGAGGGTCTGGAGCGGGCGCAGTCGACGTACAACTCCTGACGTTCGCCCTGTTTCGCCCACTGCGTTCTCCCTGTTTCGCCCACTGCGTTCTCCTTGTTTCACCCACCGCGGTTGACCTTGTGTGCGGGCATGGCCAAGGATCGCGGCCATGCCTTCTGCGGTGGTGTCGTTCGGTCGGGTCGCGGTGATGGGCACGGTCGCCGTGCTGCTGGTGATCGCCGGGGTGTGGGCGTCGTGGGGCAGTGCGCAGTACGTGATGCTGACCAAGGGCCGGGAGCGCGGCACGGTCGAGGTGACGGCGTGTGCCGACGGGGTGTGCAGTGGTCCGTTCACGCCGGGGTCGGCGGGGTCGGTGGCCCGGGACCGGGTGGAGCTGGCGGACTCGGTGGCGGTGGCCAAGGGGGAGACGTACGCGGTCGTGCTGAAGCCGCAGGACGCTGAGGCGGTGCGGTCGGGGCCGGCCGGGGTGCTGTACGCGTGGGTGCCGATGGGTGGTGCGCTGCTGCTGGCGTCGGTGGTGGTGGCGGGCGGGCTGCGGCGGACCCGGGTGGCGTGGGTGCTGGCGGGGGCGGGGGCGGTGCTGGTGACGGCGGCGTTCGTGGCGGTGTGACCTCCGGCCGGAGCTGACGATGCTCCCGCGCCCACCGGGCACGGGAGCATCGGTGCGGGTGTGTCAGCCGGTGTTGCGCAGTCCGGCGGCGACTCCGTTGACGGTGAGCAGCAGGGCGCGGGCGAGCAGCGGGTCGGGGTCCTGGCCGGTGGCGGCGGCGTCGCGCTGGCGCTTGAGCAGGGCGACCTGGAGGTAGGAGATCGGGTCGAGGTAGGCGTCGCGGATGCCGAAGGTCTGCTTCAGTACCGGCTGGGCGTCGAGGAGTTCCCGTTCGCCGGTGATCTTGAGGACTTCGGTGACGGTGAGGTCGTGTTCGGCCTTGATGGCGTCGAAGACGTGCTTGAGCTCGTCGGGGACGAGGGTGTCGACGTAGTGCTGGGCGATGCGCAGGTCGGTCTTGGCGAGGGTCATCTCGACGTTGGAGATGAAGTTCTGGAAGAAGTGCCACTGCTGGTGCATCTCGTCCAGGACGGTGTCCAGGCCGGCCTCGCGCAGGGCCTTCAGTCCCGATCCGACGCCGAACCAGCCGGGGACGATCTGCCGGGACTGGGTCCAGCCGAACACCCAGGGGATGGCGCGCAGTCCGTCGAGGGAGACGCCGGAGCCGGGGCGGCGGGAGGGCCGGGAGCCCAGGTGCAGGTCGGCGAGCTGGTCGACGGGGGTGGCGGCGAGGAAGTAGGTGGGCAGGTCGGGGTCTTCGACCAGGGCCCGGTAGGCGGTGTGGGCGGCGTCGGAGACGACGTCCATGGCGGCGTCCCAGCGGGCCAGGGCCTCGTCGGACTGGCGGGGGGCGGTGTGCAGGGCGGACGCCTGGAGGGTGGCGGCGACGGTCAGTTCGAGGTTCTCGCGGGCCAGGGACGGCACGAGGTACTTGTCGGAGATGACCTCGCCCTGTTCGGTGACCTTGATCTCGCCTTCCAGGGTGCCCCAGGGCTGGGCGAGGATGGCGTCGTGGGAGGGGCCGCCGCCGCGGCCGACGGTGCCGCCGCGGCCGTGGAAGAGGCGCAGGCGTACGCCGTAGCGGTGGGCGACGTCGCGCAGCCGGCGCTGGGCGCGGTGGATCTCCCACTGGCTGGTGGTGATGCCGCCGAACTTGGAGGAGTCGGAGTAGCCGAGCATGACCTCCTGGACGTCGCCGCGCAGGGCGACCAGGCGCCGGTAGGAGGGGTCGGAGAGCAGGTCCTCCAGGATGGTGTCGGCGGCCTTCAGCTCGTCGGTGGTCTCCAGGAGGGGGACGATGCCGATCTTGGCCCAGCCGGCGTGCAGGTCGATGAGGCCGGCCTCGCGGGCGAGGACGGCGGCGGCGAAGACGTCGTCGGCGCCCTGGCACATGGAGATGATGTAGGACTCGATGACCTCGGGGCCGAAGATCTCCAGGGCCCGCTTGACGGTCTGGAAGACGCCGAGGGTCTTCTCGCCGGCCGCGTCGACGGGGGCGGGGGTCGGGCCGAGGGGGCGGCGGGAGCGGAGTTCCTTGGCGAGCAGCTTGGTGCGGTACTCGCGGGGCATGTCGGCGTAGCGCCAGGATTCCTCGCCGAGCCGGTCGAAGAGCTGGCCGAGGGCGTGGTGGTGGGCGTCGGCGTGTTCGCGGACGTCCATGGTGGCGAGCTGGAGGCCGAAGGCGGCCAGGGTGCGGATGACGCGGGCGAGCCGGCCGTCGGCGAACAGGCCGCCGCGGTGGGCGCGCAGTGAGGTCTGGAGCAGCCGGAGGTCGTCGAGGAGTTCGGCGGTGCCGAGGTAGTCGTGACCGGCCTGGTGCGGGGTGTTGCGGGCCAGCCGGGTCTTGGTGTTCTCCAGCTTCTGCCGGATGGCGGTGGCCTTGAGCCGGTAGGGCTCCTCGGCGTTGAGGCGCTTGTAGCGGGGGCTGATCTCGGGGAGCCGGTCGAGGTCGGCGGTGAGGGAGTCGAGCAGTTCCTGGGTGGCGCCGGTGTAGCGGATGGAGTTGGACAGGAAGCCGCGCAGCTCGTCGATCATCTCCAGGGCGTCGTTGATGCCGTGTTCGTGCTGGAGGATGAGGACGTCCCAGGTGACCTGGGGGGTGACGTTGGGGTTGCCGTCGCGGTCGCCGCCGATCCAGGTGCCGAAGGTGAGCGGGCGGGTGTCGTCGGGGAGCTTGACGCCGACCCGTTCCAGTTCGGCCGTCAGGTCCTCCAGGACGTCGCCGACGGCGCCGGCGTGCAGCTCGTCCAGGTAGTAGATGGCGTTGCGGGCCTCGTCGGCCGGTTCGGGGCGGACCACGCGCAGTTCGTCGGTCTGCCACACCAGGTCGATGTTCTCGGCGAGGCGGGTGTCCAGGCGGCGCCGGTCGGACTCGATGACGGGGGTGTCGAGCAGGGCGGCGATGCGGCGCAGCTTGTTCAGCACCGAGCGGCGGGCGGCCTCGGTGGGGTGCGCGGTGAAGACGGGGCGCACGTTGAGGTTGGCGACGGTCGCCCGCAGGTGGTCGGGGTCGGCGTCCTTGAGGCGGTCGGCGGTGTTGGCGAGCAGGCCGCCCTCGGCGGCGCGCTTGGCGCGCAGTTCCCGGCCGCGGTGCACCTGCTCGGTGACGTTGGCGAGGTGGAAGTAGGTGGAGAAGGCGCGGACCAGCTTGGCCGCGGTCTGGAGTTCGGTGCCGCGCAGCAGCTCCGCGGCGGCCTCGCCGTCCTCTCGGGTGAGTCGGCGGACCTTCTCGACGAGCTCCAGCAGCTCTGGGCCCTCCTGCCGCACGAGGGTCTCTCCGAGGAGATCGCCCAGCCGGCGGATGTCGGCGCGCAGTTCGCTGTTGGTGGTCGCCGTGGTGGTCTGGTCGTCGGCACTGCTCACAGGTGCGGCTCCTTGCAGTGTTGAAGCTCGTCTGGGAGGGAACCCGGACGGTGTCCTCGCGCGGCGGGTGCCGCTTACGGGGCCGGGTGTCCGGGAAAGAGTCAGAGCGGACCGCGCTGTCCGACCGACTCCCAGGATAGGTGTCCACCGGGACGCGCAGGCTCACGGGCTCTTGCTGAGCGACTACGCGCTGCCATACTTACGTTGCCGTAGGTTACGGAACCGTAGGGACGACCGCACGTGTCCGCGGCCCGGCATCCTGACCTCTACCCTCGACCCCCCAGGGGACGCGCATGACCACGAGTTCCGATGTGATCCCGGACTCTCCGAAGGCACCCGACGACTCTCCCGCCGATCTGTCCGCCGCTCCCGCGACTCTGGGCGGTGAGCAGAAGCGGTCGATCGAGCAGATCACTCTGCTGCTGTTCATCACGGTTCCGTTCCTGGCGCTGGTGGCGGCGGTGCCGCTGGCCTGGGGGTGGGGCGTGAGCTGGCTGGACCTCGGCCTCCTCGTCTTCTTCTACTTCCTCGGGTGCCACGGCATCACCATCGGTTTCCACCGGCACTTCACCCACGGTTCCTTCAAGGCCAGGCGGCCGCTGAAGATCGCGCTGGCGATCGCGGGGTCGATGGCGGTCGAGGGGCCGCTGGTGCGCTGGGTCGCCGACCATCGCAAGCACCACAAGTTCTCCGACGCCGAGGGTGATCCGCATTCGCCGTGGCGGTACGGGGAGACGGTTCCGGCGCTGATGAAGGGCCTGTGGTGGGCTCATATCGCATGGATGTTCGATGAGGAGCAGACCTCGCAGGAGAAGTACGCGCCGGACCTGATCAAGGACGGGGCGCTGCGGGCGATCTCCCGCCAGTTCGTCCTGTGGACGGCAACCTCGCTGGCGCTGCCGGCGCTGATCGGCGGTCTGGTGACGATGTCCTGGTGGGGCGCGTTCACCGCGTTCTTCTGGGGTTCACTCGTCCGGGTGGCGCTGCTGCACCACGTCACCTGGTCGATCAACTCGATCTGCCACGCGGTCGGCAAGCGCCCGTTCAAGTCACGGGACCGGTCCGGCAATGTGTGGTGGCTGGCGGTGCTGTCCTGCGGTGAGTCCTGGCACAACCTGCACCACGCCGACCCGACCTCCGCGCGGCACGGCGTGGAGCGCGGCCAGATCGACTCCTCGGCGCGGTTCATCCGGATCTTCGAGAAGCTCGGCTGGGCCTACGACGTGCGCTGGCCGTCACGCTCACGTATCGATTCGCGCCGCAGCACGGACGAGAACGGCTCCCGCCGCCGGAAGGAGACGGTCAAGGCGGCATAGTGGAAGCCGTGGCGACCGACTCCAGCAGTACCCCAGGCAACGACAAGCCGCGGCGCGCCCGCCGTACCCGGATGACCGGTGCCGAGCGCCGCCAACAGCTGCTGGAGATCGGCCGCACCCTCTTCGCCGCGAAGGGTTTCGAGGGCACGTCGGTGGAGGAGATCGCCGCGAAGGCGGGGGTGTCCAAGCCGGTGGTGTACGAGCACTTCGGCGGCAAGGAGGGGCTGTACGCGGTGGTGGTGGACCGCGAGATGCGGCGGCTGCTCGACATGGTGACGTCGTCGCTGACCGCCGGGCATCCGCGGGAGCTGTGCGAGCAGGCGGCGTTCGCGCTGCTGGACTACATCGAGGAGTACACGGACGGTTTCCGCATCCTGGTCCGCGACTCCCCGATCCCCCAGTCCACCGGGTCCTTCGCCTCCCTCATCTCGGACATCGCCACCCAGGTGGAGGACATCCTGGGCCGTGAGTTCAGGAACCGCGGCTTCGACTCCAAGCTGGCCCCGCTGTACGCGCAGGCGCTGGTCGGCATGGTGGCGCTGACCGGCCAGTGGTGGCTGGACGTGCGCCGGCCGAAGAAGGCGGAGGTCGCCGCCCACCTGGTCAATCTGGCGTGGCACGGGCTGGACGGGCTGAACCAGAAGCCGCGGCTGATCGGGCATCGCAAGAGTTAGTCAGCCCAAGGGCCATCAGAAGTCAGCCCAGGGGGGGGCAGCCATGCAGCCACTGCGCGGAGTCACCGTCGTCGCGCTCGAACAGGCGATCGCCGCTCCCTACGCCAGCCGTCAGCTCGCCGACCTCGGCGCCCGGGTGATCAAGGTGGAGCGGCCCGGGACGGGGGACTTCGCCCGGTCCTACGACACCCGGGTGCGCGGGATGAGCTCGCACTTCGTGTGGGCCAACCGCAACAAGGAGTCGGTGACCCTCGACTTCAAGGACCCGCGCGGCCTGGACGTGCTGGGCCGGCTGATCGCCGGCGCGGACGTCTTCGTCCAGAACCTGGCGCCGGGCGCCGCCGCCCGGGCCGGGCTCGGCGCGCCGGAACTGCTGGCCCGCCATCCCCGGCTCGTCGTCTGCGACATCTCCGGGTACGGCGCCCCGGGCCCGTACACCGGCCGCAAGGCGTACGACCTGCTGGTGCAGTGCGAGTCGGGGCTGCTGTCGGTGACCGGTACGCCGGACGCGGTGGCCAAGGCCGGGATCGCGGTGGCGGACATCGCGGCCGGGATGTTCGCGTACAGCTCGGTCCTCGCGGCGCTGCTGGAGCGCGCCCGTACCGGTCGGGGCACTCATCTGGACGTCTCCATGCTGGAGTCGACGGTCGAGTGGATGGGCTTCCCCCTCTACTACGCCTTCGACGGCGCCGCTCCGCCGCCCCGGGCCGGGGCGGCGCACGCGACGATCTACCCGTACGGCCCGTTCGCGGCGGGCGACGGCCGGGTGGTGCTGCTGGCGGTCCAGAACGACCGCGAGTGGCACGGCTTCTGTACGGGCTTCCTGGGCCGTCCCGAGCTGGCCGCGCATCCGCACTACGCGGCGGGCGCGGACCGCGACGCGCACCGGGTGGAGCTGGGCGGGCTGATCGCGGCCCGGTTCGGGGAGCTGACCGGCGCCGAGGCGATGGCGCTGCTGGACGCCGCGGGGGTGGCCAACGCCCGGGTGAGCAACCTCGCCGAGGTGTGGGACCACCCCCAGCTCACCGCCCGCGGCCGCTGGCACACCCTGCCCACCCCGGCCGGCCCGGTCCCGGCCCTGTCCCCGCCCGGCCCGACCACCGGCGCGCCCCGGATGGACCCGGTGCCGGCCCTCGGTGAGCACACCCGGGCCGTCCTCGCCGAGCTGGGGCTGACGGCGGAGGCGGTCGCCGCGCTGGCGGCGGACGGGGTGGTGTGAGCGGGGCGGGTCAGCCGGGCTCGACGAACTCCAGCCGGTTGCCGACCGGGTCCGCCGAGTGGAAGCGGCGGTGGCCGGGCAGGCCGGGGTCCCAGTCGACCGGCGCGCCGTGGGCCGCCAGCCGGGCGGCGCAGGTGTCGATGCCCGCCACCCGCAGTCCCGGGTGCGCCTTGCGGGCGGGCCGGAAGTCCGCCTCGATGCCCAGGTGCAGGCAGCCGGTGCCGGCCTGGAACCAGCAGCCGCCGCGGGCGGCGAGCACGGGCGGCTTGAGGATCTCGGTCATGCCGAGGACACCGGCGTAGAAGGCCCGCAGCCGGTCCTCGGAGCCGGGCGGCGCGGCGAGCTGCACGTGGTCGATCCCGGTGATCACGCCGCCGCCCCCTTCCGTGCCACCGCGAACACCCGCCGGAACGGGAACGGCGTGCCGTGCGGCCCCGCCGGATAGGCGGCGCGCAGCACCGTGCGGTACTCGGCGACGAACTCGTCCCGCGCCTCCGGGTCCTCGTCGAGGGCGTCCAGCACCGGCCGCAGCCCGGTCCCGCGCATCCAGTCCAGCACCGGGTCCGGGCCGGTCAGCAGGTGGACGTAGGTCGTCTCCCAGACGTCGGCGGCGCAGCCGAGGGCGGTGAGGTCGGCGAGGTACTCGCCGGGGGTGTGGACGGCGTCGCCGTGCCGCAGGACGCCGGCGAGCCGGGCCCGCCAGCGCCGCGAGTCGGCCAGTTCGCGCAGCAGGCGGTGGCTGGGGGCGTCGAAGTTGCCGGGGACCTGGAAGGCGAGGGTGCCGCCGGGGGCGAGGCCGGCGATCCAGCCGGCGAACCGCTCGCGGTGGCCGGGCACCCACTGGAGGGTGGCGTTGCTGATGATCAGATCGTGCGGTTCGGCCGGCGTCCAGGTGCGGACGTCGGCGGCGGCGAAGCCGAGCCGGCCGCCCGCCGGGGTGCGGCCGGCCTGCTCGCGGGCCCGGTCCAGCATGGCGGGCGCGTTGTCGTAGCCGGTGACGCGGGCGGTGGGCCAGCGTGCGGTGAGCAGCACGGTGGCGGTGCCGGGGCCGCAGCCGAGGTCGGCGATGCGCGGCGGGTCGCCGGGAGTCGCGGGGACGCGGGCGAGCAGGTCGGTGAAGGGGCGGGCGCGGTGGCCGGCGTGGCGCAGGTACTGGGCGGGGTCCCAGGTGGGGGTGGTGGCGGGCATCGGGCCTCCCGGAGCGGGGTCTACCTCTACGACGGGTTCCCAGCCTGACCCGAAAATTATCTCCACGTCAAGATAGTCGACATCAAGAGACTTCACATCGACACAACCACTACACTGATCGTCATGGAGGACGAGGTCGATCGACTGGTCGCAGCGTGGCGCCGGGAGCGCCCGGACCTCGACGTGGAACCGCTCGAGGTGCTCAGCCGGGTGAGCCGGCTGGCCCGGCACCTGGACCGGGCCCGCCGACTGGCCTTCGCCGAGCACCAGCTGGAGCCCTGGGAGTTCGACGTGCTCACCGCGCTGCGCCGGGCGGGCACCCCGTACCAGCTCTCCCCGGGCCAGCTCCTCACCCAGACCCTGGTCACGTCCGGCACGATGACCAACCGCATCGACCGGCTGGCCAAGAAGGGCCTGGTGGAGCGGCTGCCCGACCCGAGCGACCGGCGCGGGGTGCTGGTCCGGCTCACCGCCGAGGGCCAGGACCGCGCCGATCAGGCGCTGGCCGGACTGCTGGCCCAGGAGCGGGCCATCCTGGCCGAGCTGTCCGGCGCCCAGCGCGTCGAACTGGCCGGGCTGCTGCGTCAGTTGACCGCCCCGTTCGACAACATCCCCGGCTAGGGCCTGTCAGCGCTCACGCGCTGTGCGTCTCCTCCGCGCCGAGCCGCCCGCCGGGGGTGCCCAGGTCGACCGGGCCGACGCCGGCCCGCCGGGCCAGCGCGACGGCGGCCAGCGTGGAGTGCACGCCGAGCTTGCCGAGCACGTTCTGCATGTGCGTGCGCACCGTGTGCGGGGACAGGAACAGCCGTTCCGCCACCGCTTTGCGGCCCAGTCCGGCCACCATGCAGCGCAGTACTTCCCGCTCCCGCGGCGTCAGCGACTCCACCAGCCGCTCGCTCTCGGTGCGGTGCTTGCGGGCGGCGGTCAGCTCGCGCAGCACGCCGGTGAGCAGCGCGGCCGGCAGATGCGTCTCGTCGCGCAGCACGCCGCGGATGACGGTGAGCAGCCGGGACAGCGAGCAGTCCTTCGCCACCCAGCCGGATGCCCCGGCCTGGAGGGCGAGCGCCGCCCGCTGCGGATCGTCCTTCTCGGCGAGCACCACGGTCCGTACCCCGGGGTGCGCCGTGCGTACCCCCGTGACCAGCGAGATCCCGTCCACCAGCCGGTCCTCGTCGGTGTCCCGTACGGGTGTGGCGGGCCGGGCCCCGGGCATGGTGCCGCCGAGGTCGGCGTCGACGAGCAGCACGTCGAACCGCCGCCCCTCGGCCGCCGCCCGCTCCAGGCAGCGCAGCGCGGCCGGGCCGCTGCCCGCCGCCAAGACCTCGACGTCGGGCTCGGCGGCCAGCGCCGCGGCGAGCGACTCGGCGAAAATACGATGGTCGTCGACGACCAGGACTCGGATGCGAACCACGTGACCCCCTTCCCCGCGCTCCGCCATGGAGCGGGGGACTACCCAGTCTCAAAGGACGACATCAGCGCGGGTACGACGCCCGGGGCGCCCGTGTCCGCCTGTGCCTGCTGACGCTGCCGCACTGCTCGACGCCGCGTCCGGCACCCTGGCCCGGAACCGGCCGCCACCACCGCGCGGCCGCCGCCGCACAGAGATCGCTACCCCGCCCCGGGCGTCGTACCCGACTGTCTCGCCCCCTGATCGGCACCGGCCCCCACCGGTGCTGTCCATCAGGGTACGGACGAGGGGCGGGAGCGGAAGGTTATTTGCAGAACTGGCGGTCCGACGCGTTTATGGTGAGCCGCATGTTTCGCCTTGAGACAGAAGTCGACAGAGCACGACGCGACATCCTGCACAGTCGTCTGCGGGAGACGAACACGGCGGCCTCGCCCGTGCTGCGCGCGCTGCGCGGAACCCCTCACGAACGCGAAGTCCCGCTGCACGTCTGGCTCATGGAGGGGCCGGACCGGGTGGCCGGCGGCCTGGTCGGCCACACCTGGGCGACCTGGCTGCACGTGACATACCTGTGGGTGGACGCCCGGCACCGGGGCGCCGGGCTGGGCTCCCGGCTGCTGGCGGAGGCGGAGCGGATCGCGGCCGGCGCCCGGCACTGCCGGACGGCCCGGGTGGAGACCTGGGACTTCCAGGCCCCGGAGTTCTACCGCCGCCGGGGCTACGACGTGGTGTGCGTGATCCCCGACTATCCGCCGGGGATCACCGAGTACACCTTGGTCAAACAGTTGGCCTGAAACGAACCATCGCCGTCCGCGCTACGACAGCCGCCGCGCGCCGGCCGCCGGCACCGCCTCGAAGATGCGCGGCGCGGTGCACCCGGCCGCCGCGAACGCGGCCTGAACCGCCTTGCCGACGGCCTCCACGTCGGCGGCCTCCACCAGCACGATCGCCGAGCCGCCGAACCCGCCGCCGGTCATCCGCGCGCCGAGCGCGCCGGCCTCCAGGGCGGTGTCGACGACCAGGTCCAGCTCCGGGCAGGAGATCCGGAAGTCGTCCCGCAGCGAGACGTGCCCCTCGACCAGCACCGGCCCGATGGCCCGCGGCTCCCCGGCCTCCAGCAGCGCCACCACCCGCTCGACCCGCTGGTCCTCGGTGACGACGTGCCGGACCAGCCGCCGCACCTCCGCCTCGTCGCCGAGCCGCTCCAGGGCCGCGTCCAGCTCCTCGTAGGGGATGTCCCGCAGGGCGTTCACGCCCAGCAGCGCGGCGCCCTTCTCGCAGCCGGCCCGCCGCTTGCCGTACTCGCCCTCGCTGTGCGCGTGCTTGACCTGGGTGTCCACCACGAGCAGCCGCAGTCCCTCGGCCGCCAGGTCGAACGGCACCTGGCGCTGGGCCAGGTCCCGGGTGTCGAGGAACAGCGCGTGCCCGGCCTGGCAGCAGGCCGAAGCGGTCTGGTCCATGATGCCGACCGGCGCCCCCACGTACACGTTCTCCGCCCGCTGGCACAGCCGGGCCAGCTGCCAGCCGCGCAGCCCCAGCCCGAACAGGTCGTTCAGGGCGAGGGCGACGACGACCTCCAGGGCCGCCGAGGACGACAGTCCCGCGCCCGCCGGCACCGTGGACGCCAGATGGATGTCGGCCCCGGTCACCTCGTGCCCGGCCTCGCGCAGCGCCCACACCACACCGGACGGGTACGCCGTCCAGTTCCGGTCCGCCTGCGGCGTCAGGTCGGCCACCCGCAGCTCGACGACACCGCCCTCGACGTCCGCCGAGTGCAGCCGCAGTACGCCGTCGGTGCGCGGCGTCACGGCCGCCACCGCCGTGTGCGGCAGCGCGAACGGCATCACGAAGCCGTCGTTGTAGTCGGTGTGCTCACCGATCAGGTTGACCCGCCCGGGGGCCGCCCACACCCCCTCCGGCTCGCTCCCGTACAGCCGCGTGAACCGCTGCGCGACCTCGGCCGCCGTGTCGACGCTCATCCGCTGAATCCCTGACCTTTCCTGCGTTTCAGTTGCCGCGCCGCTGCGCGAACTCCCAGGCGTCCGCGACGATCCCCGCGAGGTCGGCGCGCGACGGCCGCCAGCCCAGCTTCTCCCGCGCGGCGTCGGCCGAGGCGACCAGCACCGCCGGGTCACCGCCGCGCCGCGGTGCCACCACCTCGGGAATCGGGTGCCCGGTGACCTGCCGCACGGTCTCGATGACCTGCCGCACCGAGAACCCGTTCCCGTTGCCGAGGTTGCAGATCAGGTGCTCACCGGCGCGCGCCGCGCCCAGCGCCAGCAGATGCGCCTCGGCCAGGTCGGCGACGTGGATGTAGTCCCGTACACAGGTCCCGTCCGGCGTCGGGTAGTCGTCACCGAAGACCGAGACGGTCTCCCGCCGCCCCTGCGCGACCTGGAGCACCAGCGGGATCAGGTGCGACTCGGGGTCGTGCCGCTCGCCGTACGCCCCGTACGCGCCCGCGACATTGAAGTACCGCAGCGAGACGGCCCCCAGCCCGTGGGCGGCGGCCTCCCCGCTGATCATGTGGTCGACGGCGAGCTTGGAGGCCCCGTAGGGGTTGGTCGGCGCGGTCGGCGCACTCTCGACGATCGGCACCTGCTCCGGCTCCCCGTACGTCGCCGCCGTGGACGAGAAGACCAGCCGCCGCACGCCCGCTTCCCGCATGGCGCCGAGCAGCGCCATGGTCCCGCCGACGTTGTTGTCCCAGTACTTCTCGGGCTTCGCCACGGACTCGCCGACCTGCGAGAAGGCCGCGAAGTGCAGCACGCCGTCGAAGGACGGGTCCAGCCACTTGCCGGCGTCGCGGATGTCGCCCTCCACGAACGAGGCGCCGGCCGGCACCCCCTCCCGGAATCCGGTGGAGAGGTTGTCGAGGACGACGACCTCGTGCCCGGCCTCCACCAGATGCTGGGCGACGACGCTGCCGACATACCCCGCGCCACCCGTCACCAGGTACTTCGCGCTCATGAACTCGCTACCTCTCGCAGTCGCTCGGCCGCGCGCTCCGGCGGCACGTCGTTGATGAACACGTTCATGCCGGACTCGGAGCCCGCGAGGAACTTCAGCTTGCCGGACGTACGGCGAATGGTGAAAAGCTCGAGATGCAACGCGAAGTCGTCCCGCGTCACGCCCTCGAACGCCTCCAGCTGCCCGAACGGCGCCTGGTGCCAGGCGGCGATGTAGGGCGTGGGCGGCTCCCCTTCCCCGAAGATCCGGTCGAACCGCCGCAACAGTTCCAGATACACCTGGGGGAACTCTGTGCGCGCCGCCTCGTCCAGCCCGAGCAGGTCCGGCACCCGGCGCTTCGGATACAGATGCACCTCGTACGGCCAGTGCGCGGCATACGGCACGAAGGCGACCCAGTGCTCACCCTCAAGGACGACCCGCTCGTCGTCCCGCTCACTGCGCAGCACGGCGTCGAACAGGTTCTCCCCGCCGGTCGCCTCCTTGTGGGCGGCCACCTGGCGCAGCATCAGGGCGGTGCGGGGGGTGGTGAAGGGGTAGGCGTAGATCTGCCCGTGCGGGTGACCCAGCGTCACACCGATCTCGGCACCCCGGTTCTCGAAGCAGAAGACCTGTTCGACGGAGGGCAGATGCGACAGCTCGGACGTGCGGTCCGTCCAGGCGTCGAGGACCAGCCGGGCGTGCTCCTCGCTCAGGTCGGCGAAGGCGGCGTCGTGGTCGGAGGTGAAGCAGACCACCTCGCACCGCCCGGAGTCGCCGGCCAGCGAGGGGAAACGGTTCTCGAACACGGCCACGTCGTACGACGAGTCCGGGATCTCGCTCAGCCGCTCACCCCGCGTCGGGCACAGCGGGCACTGGTCGGCCGGCGGGTGGTACGTCCGCCCCTGGCGGTGCGAGGCGACCGCGACCGCGTCCCCGAGCAGCACGTCCCGGCGGACCTGGGACGACGTCACCGTCCGCTCCAACGGACGACGATCCACCGCGTCCCGCACCACATCGTCGCGCAGGTCGTAGTAGATCAGCTCACGACCGTCGGCCAGCCGGGTCGAGGTCTTCTTCACTGCCGGACTCCTCACGCCACTACCCGCACCAAGCACTCAACACAATCCAACATAACACTCCACAACTCACCACCCCCCTCGATCATCACAATCAATCAAAGAACACCATCGAAAGTGTTCATTTTCTGAAGGCGGAGGCATAGATTCCGCTCTGATCGGTTCACGCAACGAAGCGAGTACGCATGCAAACCCCCACATACCTTGCGGCGGAGCTCCGCCTCCCCACCAACTGGCTCGACTACACGATCCTGGCCATCTACTTCCTGGTCGTCCTCGGCATCGGCCTGGCCGCCCGCCGCTCGGTCAAGACCAGCCTGGACTTCTTCCTGTCCGGCCGTTCCCTGCCCGCGTGGGTCACCGGACTCGCCTTCGTCGCGGCCAACCTGGGCGCCACCGAGATCCTCGGCATGGCCGCCAACAGTGCCCAGTACGGCGTCTACACGACCCACTGGTACTGGATCGGCGCGATCCCGGCGATGGTCTTCCTCGGCCTGGTGATGATGCCGTTCTACTACGGCAGCAAGGTCCGCTCGGTCCCGGAGTTCCTCCTCCTGCGCTTCGACCGCTCCGCGCACCTGCTCAGCTCGATCCTGTTCGCCATCGCGGCGATCCTGATCGCGGGCGTCAACCTCTACGCCCTGGCGATCGTCGTGGAGGCCCTCCTCGGCTGGCCCCTGTGGGTCTCGATCGTGGTCGCGGGCGCCTTCGTGCTCGCCTACATCACCCTCGGCGGCCTGTCCTCCGCGATCTACAACGAGGTCCTCCAGTTCTTCGTGATCCTGGCGGCGCTGATCCCGATCACCATCCTCGGCCTGAAGAAGGTCGGCGGCTGGGACGGCCTGTCCGACACCCTCTCCGCGCAGCACGGCGGCGACTTCATGACGTCCTGGGGCGGCACGGGCATCGGCAACGACAACCCGCTGGGCGCCAACTGGCTGACCATCGTGCTGGGCCTCGGCTTCGTCCTCGGCTTCGGCTACTGGACCACCAACTTCGCGGAGGTGCAGCGCGCGCTGTCCGCGAAGAACCTGTCCGCCGCGAAGCGCACCCCCCTCATCGCGGCGTTCCCGAAGATCTTCATCGTCTTCCTGGTGATGATCCCGGGCCTGGTCGCCGCCGCCCTGGTCCCGAAGATCGGCACGGCCGGCTCCGACCTCCAGTACAACGACGCGATCCCGTACCTGATGGAGCAGTTCCTGCCCAACGGGGTGCTCGGCATCGCGGTGACCGGTCTGCTGGCGGCGTTCATGGCCGGCATGGCGGCCAACGTGTCGTCCTTCAACACGGTGTTCACCACCGACATCTGGGCGAAGTACGTGAAGAAGGGGGAGCCGGACGCGTACTACCTGAAGTTCGGCCGCCTGATCACCGTCATCGGCGTACTGGCGTCCATCGGCACGGCGTTCCTGGCCCAGTCCTTCTCCAACATCATGGCGTACCTCCAGACGCTGTTCTCCTTCTTCAACGTGCCGATGTTCGTGGTCTTCATCATCGGCATGTTCTGGAAGCGGGCGTCGGTGAAGTCCGGCTTCTGGGGTCTGCTCGCGGGCACGGTGGCGGCGATGGTGAACTACTTCTGGATCTACAAGCAGGGCGTCATCGACATCCCCTCCGACCAGGGCGCCAACTTCGTCTCGGCGATCGTCGGGTTCGTGGCGGGCGCGGTGGTCATGGTGGCGGTGTCCCTGTTCACGGCCCCGAAGCCGGCGGCCGAGCTCCAGGGCCTGGTCTACGGAACCCGGTCGGCCGGCATGTCCGAGGCGCCCGGCGAGGGCGACGACGCGTGGTACCGGAAGCCGGCGCTGCTGGGCTGGGGCGCGGTCGTACTGGCGGCCGCCTGCTACATCCCGTTCTCGTTCTGATCGCGGGAGGATTGAGGAAGCATGTCTGAGTTCCACGAAAAGAACGTCAGCGAGGAGGTCTCCGAGCTGGAGACCAAGTCGGCGACGGCGGCGCGGCTGTTCGACATCCGGCGGATCATCGGCGGACTGTTCGCCCTGTACGGCGTGATCGTCACGATCGCGGGTCTGACGGCGTCCGACGCGGACATCGACAAGGCCGAGGGCGTGAACATCAACCTGTGGACCGGGCTGGGGATGCTGGTGCTGGGCCTGTTCTTCCTGGCCTGGCTGAAACTCCGCCCGACGGCTCCGCCGCCGCCTCCGGTGAACGACGGGGAGTAAGCGGGGGGGGCGCGGTGGCTGGCGCCGGGGGGCGCCGCGCCCCCGCCCGGCCCGGGTGCCCCCGCGCCCACCCCAGCCGCCCAG